>NZ_CAJCKD010000018.1:0-69918 GCF_903970855.1 Curtobacterium sp. ME12 | reverse complement strand
GGCCCAGAGCCCGTACGGCCCGCAGTCGCAGTACGGCCAGCAGGGCCAGAACCCGTACGGCCAGCAGTCCCAGTACGGCCAGCAGGGCCAGAACCCGTACGGCCAGCAGTCCCAGTACGGCCAGCCGGGCGCCGAACGCCCCCGCTACGGCGAGTACGCGCAGCCGACGTCCTCGTCCGCTCCGAGCTCGTCCTCCGAGTACGCGAACGCGTCCGCGCAGGCCCCGCAGTCCGCCACGAGCGCCTTCGGCGACGTCGACGGCGCGAACCAGCGCAACGGCCACTACTTCAGCGACGACGCCTCGGGTGCCGCGGCGTCCACGACGACCAAGGACCGCTCGGGCCGGAACCGGCTGCTCCTGCCGGTCATCGCGGCGGTCATCGCGGGCGGTCTGGTGGGCGGCGGCGCCGGTTGGGCCGTCTCCTCCGGCAACGACGGTGGCAGCGTCGTGTCCTCCGGTTCGTCGCAGGGCGGCAACCTGACCGTCAACGACTACGACTCCGCCACCGTCGTCACCGCCGTCGCGGCACAGGCGACCCCGTCGGTCGTCACCATCAACGTGTCCGCGAGCAACGAGGCCGGCACCGGTTCCGGTGTGGTGATGAGCAAGGACGGCTACATCGTCACGAACACCCACGTGGTCACCCTCGACGGCGACAGCTCGAACGGCCGGATCACCGTGACGACCTCGAACGGCAAGATCTACGCGGGCAAGCTCATCGGCACCGACCCGACGGTCGACCTCGCGGTCATCAAGATCGACGCGACCGACCTCAAGCCGATGGAGTTCGCGGACTCGTCGAAGCTCAACGTCGGGGACACCGCGGTCGCGATCGGTGCGCCCCTGGGGCTGTCGAACACCGTCACCGACGGCATCGTCTCGACCCTGAACCGCAGCATCCAGGTCACCTCGAGTGCCCCCAGCGAGGGTGGCGACTCGAACGAGGGCGGCAACGGCGGCTCGGGTCCCTTCGACTTCTGGGGCAACGGGGACAACGGCAGCAGCTCGTCCGCGAACACCACCGTGTCGCTCCCGGTCATCCAGACCGACGCATCGATCAACCCCGGCAACTCCGGCGGTGCGCTGCTCGACTCGAAGGGCCGACTGATCGGCATCAACGTGGCGATCGCCTCCGCCGGCAGCTCGTCGTCGTCCGACTCGGCCGCGGGCAGCATCGGCGTCGGCTTCTCGATCCCGGCCAACCTGGTCAAGCGGGTGGCGAACGAGATCAAGGACAACGGCTCGGCGACGCACGGGCTCCTCGGCGCGACCGTCGGCGACGCCACCGAGGACGCCAGCGCCACCCAGGTCGGCGCCCTCATCAAGTCGGTGTCCAACGGCGGTGCCGCGGCGAAGGCCGGTCTGCAGAAGGGCGACGTCGTCACGAAGATCGGTTCGGCGTCGGTCTCCGACGCGACCGACCTGACGGCGCAGGTGCGCTTCTTCGCGGGTGGCGCGTCGACGACGATCAGCTTCGTCCGCGACGGCCAGACCCGCCAGGCCGACGTGAAGCTGGGGACGTTCGACAGCAAGGGCTGACGCCACCACACGACGGACAGGAGGCCCGGGGCACGACGTGCGCCGGGCCTCCTGTCCGTCACGGGGCGCGTCCCGCGCCGACGCAGGTGGGTGGTTCGGCCTCTTGATAGGCTCATGGTCGCTCTGCGGGGCGGCACCGCCCCGGTGCGTCCCGTGCCGCCAGCCAGCACCCCGAGGTACGCATGCAGTCAGACGGACAGCCCCTGCCGGGCGTCTCGTACGTGATGCCCGTGCTCAACGAGGTCACCGAGGTCCGAGCCGCGGTCGGCAGCCTGCTCGACCAGGACTACACGGGCCCGTTCGAGGTCATCCTCGCGCTCGGGCCGTCGATCGACGGCACGAACGAGCTCGTCGCCGAGATGAGCGCTGCCGACCCCCGGATCCGCGCGATCGACAACCCCGTCGGGTCGACGCCCGCCGGGCTGAACGTCGCGATCCGTGCGTCCGTGCACCCCGTCGTCATCCGGGTCGACGCGCACTCGGTCCTGCCGACCGACTACACGCGCATCGCGGTGCACACGCTCCTCGAGTCCGGTGCGGACAACGTCGGCGGCATCATGCGCGCCGAGGGCCGGACCCCCTTCGAGCGGGCCGTCGCCCTGGCCTACGGCAGCCGTGTCGGGCTCGGTGGCACGCCGCACCACGTCGGCGGCACCGCGGGGCCGGCCGAGACCGCCTACCTCGGCGTGTTCCGACGCGAGCGGCTGTTCGACGTCGGACTCTTCGACGAGGGCATCAAGCGCGGACAGGACTGGGAACTCAACCGGCGGCTGCGCCAGACCGGCGGGACCGTCTGGTTCACGCCGGAACTCGTCGTCACGTACCGCCCGCGGCCGAGCCTGAAGCGCCTGGTGCGGCAGTTCGTCGCCACCGGGCTCTGGCGCGGTGAGCTCGCCCGTCGATTCCCGGCGAACAACGGCCTGCGCTACTTCGTGCCGCCGGCCATGGTGGCGGCGATGGCGCTGGGCATCGTCGCCGGGCTCGTCGGCGTCGTCGGCGCCGTGCTCGGCACGCCGCTCGCCTGGGCGCTGCTCGGGTTCGTGGTGCCCGTCGTCTACCTGCTCTTCGTCGTCCTGGGGTCGATCGCCGTGGCGCGCCGCTCCGGGCTGCCGACGCTCCTCTGGCTGCTCGTCGTGCTGCCCTGCATCCACGTGGGCTGGGGGCTCGGGTTCATCATCGGGTTCCTGACCCGCACGTCCGAGCTGACCACCCACACGGGACGGTGACCGAATGACCGACCAGCCCACGACCGGCCGCGGATCCGCACGGCCGACCTCGATCGCCGAGCTCCGGGCCGTCGCCCAGCCGGACGAGGTCCGCGCCCGCGCCAACGCCGAGCACTGGACGGCCTCGCTGTACCTGCGCGACGTCTCGCCGTACCTGACCTGGGTGCTCCTGAAGACCCGCGTCAGCGCGAACCAGGTCACCGGTCTGATGATCCTGGTCGGCTGGAGCGTCGCGGCCGCCCTGCTCATCCCGGGCATCTGGGGTGCTGCGCTGGCGCTCGTGCTCGGCCAGCTGCAGATGCTCGTCGACTGCTCCGACGGCGAGGTCGCCCGGTGGCGCGGCACCAAGTCGCCCGCCGGGGTGTTCCTCGACAAGGTGGGGCACTACACGACCGAGGGCCTGATCCCGGTCGCGCTCGGCATCCGGGCCGCCACGTGGCCGATCCACGACGCCGACTGGATGTGGACCACGATCGGCTGCGCACTCGGCCTGGTCATCGTGCTGAACAAGGCCCTCAACGACATGGTGCACGTGGCCCGCGCGAACGCCGGGCTCGACAAGCTCGTCGACCGGCGGGACGCCTCCACCGCGCCGTCGGGTCGGAAGCTCGCATCGCTCCGCCGTCTGGCGAGGTTCCTGCCGTTCCACCGCCTGTACCACTCGGTCGAGCTGAGCATGCTCGCGTTCGTCTTCGCCGTGCTCGCCCTGGTGATCGGCGACCCGCTCGCCAGCCGGATCCTGGTCGGTGCGCTGTTGCCGCTCGCAGTGCTCGCGACGATCGGGCACTTCCTGGCGATCATCGCCTCGAAGCGGGTCAAGGCGTGACCGAGGACACGACCGTGCCCGGAACGGTGCGCCGCCACGCGGTGGTGCACCGCGGACGACCGCGCGTCGCCGTGGTGAGCCTGTCGCAGGGCGCCCGGCCCGACGACCTGCGCCGCGGGCTGGACAGCGTGCTCGCGCAGCAGGACGTCGAGCTCGACGTCATCTGCGTCGGCAACGGTTGGACGCCAACCGGGCTGCCGGACGGCGTGCGGGGGCTGTCCCTGCCCGAGAACGTCGGGATCCCGGCCGGGCGCAACGCCGGAGCCGAGGTCGTCGACGGCGACTACGTGTTCTTCCTCGACGACGATGCGTCGGTGCCGTCGCCGACGTTCCTGCGCGACGCGATCGCGGTGTTCGAGCACGATCCGTCGCTCGGCCTCGTGCAACCCCGGGTCGTCGACCCCGCGGGCGCCGCGAACCCACGCCGGTGGGTGCCGCGGATCCGGAAGGGCGAGCCGGACCACTCGTCGCCGGTCTTCTCGGTCTGGGAAGGTGCCGTCGTGCTGCCGATGGACGTCTACCGGGCCGTCGGCGGCTGGGGCGCCGAGTACTTCTACGCCCACGAGGGCATCGAGCTCGCGTGGCGCGTGTGGGACGCCGGCCGCCGGACCTGGTACGCCGGGGACCTCGTCGCGCACCACCCCGCGATCGACCCGGCGCGGCACACCGAGTACTACCGGTTGAACGCCCGGAACCGGGTGTGGCTCGCTCGGCGCAACCTGCCGGCGGTGCTGCGCCCGGTGTACGTGGGGTCGTGGGCCGCGATCCAGATCGCGCGCTGGTGGCGTCACCCCCGCCGGCTGGCCACCTGGTTCGGAGGGATCCGTGAAGGTTGGACGACCGACTGCGGTCCTGTCCGGCCGATGGGCTGGCTCACAGTCGCACGGATGACCATCGCAGGGCGGCCGCCGGTCGTCTGACCCCGCCCACCCCGTACCGCCCGAGCAGACCCGGAGAACGACCATGTCGATCATCAGCGACCTGCGGACCGCCCTGCGGCTCGTCGAGCGACTCCTGACGTCCCGCCGGAGCCGACGGCAGCTCGCACAGCGACTGCCGTCCGCGCCGGAGCCGGCGCCCGGTTCGGTCGAGATCGCCGTGTACTTCGCCGACGGTCCGGTCAACATGTACCAGGTGCGCCAGTGGTACGCGCCGCTGGCGGAACTCGCGAAGACGCACCCGGTGGCGATCGTCTCGCGGAGTCCGGGCACGATGCTGACCCTGCTCGACGAGTCGCCCGTGCCCGTGGTCTACGCCCGGCAGGTGGTCGACCTCGAGCACTTCGTCGACACCCAGGCGCCGAAGGTGGTGCTCTACGTCAACCAGAACGCCCGCAACTTCCAGATGATGCGGTACGGGCGGATGTGGCACGTCTTCGTCAACCACGGCGAGAGCGACAAGATGTACATGACCACGAACCAGTTCAAGGCCTACGACTACGCCCTGATCGCGGGGGACGCAGCACGCGATCGTCTGGCCGAGGCGCTGTGGGACTACGACCTGGACGCCCGGACCATCGCGATCGGACGCCCGCAGGCCGACCACTTCGCCGGAGCGGCCCCGTACCCCGACGACGACCGGACCGTCGTGCTCTACGCCCCGACGTGGGAGGGCGACCGCGGTGCCGCGGCGTACGGGTCGATCGCGTCGCACGGCACGGTCATCGCCGCGCAGGTGCTCGCATCGCCCCGCCACCGTCTGGTGTACCGCCCGCACCCGCGCAGCGGCGTGCTCGACCCCGCCTACCGTGCGGCGCACGAGCGGATCGTCGCGGCGATCAGCGCCGCCAACGCCGCCGACCCGGCCGCACACCACCTGTACGACGACAGCGGTGCCCTCGGATGGCAGCTGGCGGACGCCGACGTGGCGATCACCGACATCAGCGCGATGATCTACGACCGGCTGGCGGTCGGCAAGCCGCTCATCGTCACGCGGCCGGTCTCGCCCGAGGCCGACGTCGACGAGCGGGGCTACCTGAGCGACGCGAACTGGCTGACCGCGGCCGATGCCCCGTCGGTGCTCGCCCGTGTCGACGTGGCCGCGAGCGACGCCGAGGAGCTCGCGCGCCTGCAGCACTGGGTCGCACGGTACTTCGGCGACACGACCCCGGGCGCCGCCACGGAGCGGTTCCACGAGGCCGTGGAGTGGCTGCTCGAGCGGTGGCGGACCGTCGCGGCCGAACGCGACGGGCGCTGACGGCCGGACGTCACCCGGTGTGCCGAGGCGCAGATCGACGCAGGGTCACGGCTGGAACCCCGGCCCGACGAGTGACATCCGCCAGAGGTACTCGGACCGGTCGGGCCGACGCCACCGCACGATGACGATCCCCGTGTCCTCGGCGTCGGCACCGAAGACCGCCAGGGACAACGACCGGCCCGGATCGAGGCGGCGCACCGCGAGCGGCGGGCAGTAGCCGTTGCCCAGGTGGGTGAGGGAGAGCCCGTCGACCGGCTCGGGGCCGGTGTTGACGAGATCGTACCGTCGTGGTGCGTGCGATCGGTCGACGGCGAACGGGACGGCGTACGCGGTTGGTGGGTGGTGCATGGGTGGAACGCTAGGGGGAGGGTCCGACGGCGGGACCCCGGGGGCACTCACGAGCGCCGGTGCTGTGGAGGGAGCCAGCGATACCGGTGTTGGTGCAGGGGGAGTACCCCGGCCGGTCAGGAGCCGTAGTCTGCCGCGTACCGGGCCAGCGCGGCCTCGATGGTGCCGTCGAGCTGCAGACGACCCTTGTCGAGGTACAGCCCCCGGTCGCAGAAGCGGCGGAGGTCCTTGTCGCTGTGCGAGACGAAGAACAGCGTCCGGCCGCCGGCCAGGAGCTGCTCGATCCGCTTGTAGCACTTCTCGCGGAAGGCCTTGTCGCCCACCGCCAGCACCTCGTCGACCAGGATGACCGGTTCGTCGAGCCGCGAGATCACCGCGAACGCGATGCGGACCTTCATGCCGCTCGACAGGTGCTTGTAGGGGGTGTCCACGAAGTCGGCGATCTCGGCGAAGTCGATGATCTCGTCGAAGGCGTCGCGGATCTCGGCCCGCGACATGCCGTGCAGGCCCGCCGTCAGGTACACGTTGTCGCGCACCGTGAGATCCCCGACGAAGCCACCGGTGATCTCGATGAGCGGGGCGACGCCGGCACCCACGTCGACGCGGCCCTCGTCGGGCAGCATGACCTGGGCCACCAGCTTCAGCAGGGTCGACTTGCCCTGGCCGTTCCGCCCCACGACGCCGATCGCCTCGCCCGGACGGACGTCGAACGACACGTTGCGGAGCGCCCAGAACTCGTCGGCACGCTTGCGGCGCCCGCGTCCGGCGAACAGGTCCTTGAAGTTCCGGCTCGCGCGACGGTTGCGCTTGAAGCAGATGCCGGCGTCTCGCACCGAGATGACCGGTGCGACGGTCTCGGTGCGTCGGGTCTGGTCGGTCGCGGTCATCACAGCTCCTTCAGCACGCGGTGCTCGCTGCGGCGGAACACCGCGAAGCCGATCACCAGGACGATGCCGGTCACGACCACCGAGGCGCCGACCTCGAGCCAGTCGAGCTGGCCGGGGAAGAACGCCGCGCGGTACATGCCGAAGATGCCGGTGAGCGGGTTGATCGCGGCGATGTCCCGCAGTGCGGACGGCAGCGCGTGGGTGCCGTAGATGATCGGGGACGCGTAGAACAGGAACCGCAGCACGAGCTTGGTGGCGCGCTCGAGGTCGCGGAAGAAGACCACGAGCGGGGCGACGATGAGGCCCAGGCCGTAGACCAGCGCGCACTGCAGCACGATCGCCAACGGGAAGAACACGACCTGCCAGTGCAGGTGGGCACCCGTCGCGATCGCGAAGGCGGCCAGGACCGGCAGGCTCAGCAGGAACTCGATGCCCTTCGACGCGTCGATCCGTGCCACCCAGATCGTGCGGGGGATGGTGGTCGAGCGGATCAGCTTGGATTCCTTGATGAACGCCCGGGTGGAGTCCGAGACGCCACCGGTGAACCACATCCACGGCAGGAGTGCGGACAGCAGGAACACGATGTACGGATCTTCACCGACCGAACCGCGGTGGAAGACCTGCGTGAAGACGAACCAGTAGATCCCCGACATCACGAGCGGGTCGAGGATCGACCACACGTAGCCGAGCGCCGACGTCGAGTAGCGGACCCGGAGGTCGCGAACGGTCAGCAACCACAGGGCCTGACGATAGCGCCGACCGGCGCTCCGGGCCTTCGCGGGTGCGGGAGCCACGGGCGCGGTCGGCGCACTCGCTGTGGTCACGGTTTCCCTCCGGGCGGAACCGCCGAGGGGGTCCTGACGGTGGTTCAGGCGAACAGGTTGTTCGCGCGCTCGAGGTCCTCGGCGAAGTCGATCTCGACCGCGTACAGGTCGGAGATGTCGATCGGCGTCCAGCGTAGCCCGTCCTCGGCGATGGCAGCCTCGATGCCGCCCTCGAAGTACTCCTGGTCGTCGACGCGGCCGAGCTGGCGGATGAGGGCCTGCTTGTCGGCGGCGGAGACGTAGTTGATGCCGACGGCTTCGCCGAGACCCCCGACGACCTGCTTGGAGAGCTTGTGGATGAAGCCCTCGGCGTCGACGGTGTACTTGACCTCTTCGTCGGAGACCTTGTCGGTGTTGACGCTGACGAAGGATCGGCCCTCGTCGATCATGTCGGCCGCACGGACGAGCGCCATCGGGTCGAAGACCACGTCGCCGTTCATCCAGAGGACACCGCTCTTGCCGGTGGCCTTGAGGGCACGCAGCAGGCTCTTCGAGGTGTTGGTGGAGTCGTAGGACTCGTTGTAGACGAAGTTCGCGTCGGGGAACGCCTCGACGATGTGCTCCGACTTGTAGCCGACGACGATCGTCACGCGGGCGCTCGAACCGAACGCGGCGCGGATGTTGTCGAACTGCTGCTGCATGATGGTGCGGCCGTCACTGAGCTCCGTGAGCGGCTTCGGCAGGCTGCGGCCGAGACGGCTGCCCATCCCCGCTGCGAGGATCACGATCTGCGTGGTCATGCTGGTCCCTTCTGGTGTCCGCCCGCGCACCCTGGGGTACGGGCGGGCCTCGTCGAGTCTGCGCTTCCAACGTCCGAGTTGCCCGAGAACCGGTCGCGTCGACGTGGTCGTCGCTGCGAGGAGGCTGCCGGGATCGCCTGCTGGAGCAGGTTTCCAAGTGGTGAACACTCCTTCGTGCCCTGGTGAATGATACGGAAACACCCCCTCGCGGGGTACGGGTCTGCGTGCTTCGTACTCAATTCGTGACCCTGGCCGAGACGGTTCCCGCCGGTCGGAGAGCGTTGGTACGGTGGGTCGATGCCAGCGCGAGCAGAGAACGAGGACGTGTACGCCACGGCCGACGCTGCCTGGATGACCGAGGCGGGGGACGCCGACGACGCGGACACCGCCGCGGCTGCTGAGGACGACGCAGCCGACGACGACACGGGGGACACTGATGCGGACGACGCCGCCACTGATGACGCGATGACCGACGGGACGGCCGTCCGCACCGACGCGACGACGGAGACCCGCTTCGACGACGCAACGACCGAGACCGGCACTGACGACGCGACGGCCGGAGCGCCACGCCCCGCGAAGGCGCGCAACGGCAAGGGACGCACCAAACGCCCGACGAAGGCCGCCCCGCGGACCGACGCCGCGCCTCCCGTCCCGTCCGACGCGGACGACGCGATGGACGACGCCGACCGGGCGAACGCCGCAGCCCCGCCTGCCACGAAGAAGCGTGCGCCCCGCACCGCCGCGCCGAAGCAGCCGCAGACGCTCCAGCCCGTCGTGCTCGCGGCGAACGGCCTGGTCAAGCGGTACGGGCAGACCCTGGCCGTCGACGAGGTCGACCTCGAGATCCGGCAGGGCTCCATCTTCGGCGTGGTCGGCCCGAACGGCGCCGGCAAGACGACGACCCTCTCCATGATCACCGGACTGCTGCGCCCCGACGCCGGCTCGGTGACGGTGCTCGACCACGACGTCTGGGCCGACCCGACGGCGGCGAAGCGCAGCCTCGGCGTCCTGCCGGACCGCCTCCGTCTGTTCGACCGGCTGACCGGTGCGCAGCTCCTGTACTACTCGGCCACGCTCCGCGGGCTCGACGGGGCCACCGCCCGGAAGCGCAGCGCCGACCTCGCCGAGGCCTTCGGGCTGGGCGAGGCGCTGGGCCGCCAGGTCGCCGACTACTCCGTCGGCATGGCGAAGAAGATCGCCCTGGCCGCGACCCTGATCCACTCGCCGCGGGTACTCGTGCTCGACGAACCGTTCGAGTCGGTCGACCCGGTGAGTGCAGCGACGATCACGGACATCCTGCGCCGGTACACCCGGGGCGGCGGCACGGTCGTGCTGTCCAGCCACTCGATGGAGCTCGTGCAGCGCACCTGTGACTCGGTCGCCATCATCGTCGGCGGCAAGGTCCTGGCGTCCGGCACCATGGCCCAGGTCCGGGGGCGCAAGAGCCTCGAGGACAAGTTCGTCGAACTCGCCGGCGGTCGTGTCGTCGCGGAGAGCATGGAATGGTTGCACAGCTTCTCCGGCTGAGGGCGGACCTGCTCGCGGGCGAGGTCCGCGGCACCGCCCGCCGGTCCGTCGCCGTCGTGCTCGCCAGCCTCGTCGGACTCCTCGCCGCCGTGTTCGTCGCGTCGCAGACCATCGCCCTCGGTGACGCGGACCCGGACGTCGCGCGTGCGGTCATCGTGCCCGTCGGCACCCTGATCACCTTCGGGTTCACGGTCGTACCGCTCGTCGTCGGCCGGAGCGACCAGCTCGACCCGCGGCGCTTCGCGGTGTTCGGCCTCGGGCGCCGTCGCCTGGCGATCGGACTCGTCGTCGCCGGGCTCGTCGGCATCCCGGTGATCGGCGTGGTCGTCGTCGCGGTCGGCCAGGTCGTCGCCTGGGCCCGCGACCCCGGTCTCGGGCTGCTCGCGGTGCTCGGCGGGCTGCTCGGCGTCGCCACGTGCGCGCTCCTCGTCCGCGTCTGCTGCACCGTCGGCTCCCGGCTGATCGGGCCGGACCGCTCCCGCGACGCCGGGTGGCTGGTGGCGCTCGTCATCATCGCGCTCTCGATCCCGACGGTGGCGCTGCTGCTGCGCGTCGACTGGCTCGACCCGCAGGGCGCCGAGATGCAGCGCGTCGCGGACGTCGCCGGATGGACCCCGTGGGGTGCGGCCTGGGCTGTACCCGCCGAGGTCGCGAGCGGCCACGTCGGCGCCGGTGTCCTGAAGCTCCTCGTCGCGGTCGCCGTCGTCGCGCTCCTCGCCTGGGCGTGGTGGGCGCTCGTCGGCCGGGCGCTCGAGACCGTCGACGACCGCGCCCGCACCCGCCGCTACCAGGGCCTGGGCTGGTTCGACCGGTTCGGTTCGGCGCCGGTGTCGGCCGTCGCCGCCCGGGCGCTCACCTACTGGGTCCGCGACCCGCGGTACCGCACGTCGTACCTGATCATCCTGCTCGTGCCGATCGTCGTCATCCCGCTCGGTGTCGCCGGGGTGCCGTGGCAGTGGACTGCCCTCGTGCCGCTGCCGCTGATGGCCCTGATCGCCGGGTTCCTGCCGCACAACGACGTCTCGTACGACAACACCGCCGTGTGGCTGCACGTCGCCTCCGGTGCGCCCGGGTGGAGCGACCGGCTCGGTCGCGTCGTGCCCGTGCTGGTCGTGGGGGCGCCCGCGATCGTCGCCGGGGCCGCGCTGTCCGCCCGGTTGTTCGGAGACTGGGCGGCGTTCCCGCTGCTCATCGGCGTGAGCGCGAGCGCACTGCTGTCCGGCCTCGGGTTGTCGAGCGTCCTGTCCGTGCTCCTGCCCTACCCGACCGTGCGCCCGGGCGACCACCCCTTCCAGCAGCCGCAGGCAGCCGGCGTCACCGCCACGGTCGCGCAGGCGTCCATGGTGATCGGCATCGTGCTCTGCACGGTCCCCGCAGCCTGCCTCGCGGTGCTCGCCGTCGTGCAGGGTCCGGAGCCCTGGTCGGTGCTGACGCTCCTGGTGGGCATCGGGGTCGGTGCCGTCGTGCTCGTGATCGGGGTCTCTGCCGGCGGACGCCTGTTCGACCGCCGCGGCCCCGACCTGCTCGCCGCGGCACAGCGCAACTAGCGAGCACCTGGCACCTGGCACCTGGCACCGAGCGGCTCGCCATGATCGCCCGGCGCGGACGAGCGGCGCGCCCGAGGGCGGACCGTCGTACCCTGGACCCATGAGCATGACGGAACCAGGCGGCGGCCTCGACGTGATGGACCGGGAGCTCGAGAAGCTCCTCGAAGACGAAGCGATCGAACCCGGTGACCACGAGCGGTTCTCGCACTACGTGAAGAAGGACAAGATCCTGCAGTCGGCGCTGTCCGGCAAGCCGGTCAAGGCGCTGTGCGGCAAGAAGTGGATCCCGGGTCGCGACCCGGAGAAGTTCCCGGTCTGCCCGGACTGCAAGGCCATCTACGAGAAGATGAAGGCCGAGTAGACGCGACCAGCAGACGGACGGGAGGCCCGTGGCGATGCCGCCACGGGCCTCCCGTCCGTCTGTCGCTTCGTGAGCAGCAATGGTCGGGTCCGTCACACAGACCCGACCATTGCTGCTCACCAAGCGACACCGCGACACGGACGAGCGTGCGCGCGTGCGCGCGTGCGAGCGCTAGATCACCAGGGTGGGGATGGCGGGGTCGCCGCGCCCGATGCGCGACGCGTCGGCGGGCAGCTCCGCCTTCGCCCGCTCGTGGTGCGCACGTGCGGCCTCGACGCCCTGCGTGCCGAGGAACGCCGGGTCGACCGCACCGCCGGTGACGACGGGGACCAGCAGCGGCCGCTCGTCCGGACCGACCTGTGCACCCGTGAGCACGATCTCGGCGGTGGCGACGCCGTTGCGGAGTCGTCGGCCAGCCTCCTTCCGGCCGCCGATCGACGCCTTGTCCGCCGACTTCTTGGCGACGGGGACCCAGTCGCCGCCGTCCGCGTCCCGGTGCGCGACGAGCTTGAACACCATGCCGGCAGCCGGGTGCCCGGAGCCGGAGACGACCGAGGTGCCGACGCCGTACGAGTCGACCGGTGCGGCTCGGAGTGCGGCGATCGTGTACTCGTCGAGGTCGTTCGTCACCGTGATCTTCGTGCCCGTCGCGCCGAGGCGGTCGAGCTGCGCACGCACGGCGGCGACGACGGACGGCAGGTCGCCGCTGTCGATCCGGACGCCGCCGAGCTCGCCGTCGGTGAGCCGGACGGCCGTCTCGACCGCGGCCTCGATGTCGTAGGTGTCGACGAGCAGGGTCGTGCCGCTGCCGAGCGCGTCGAGCTGCGACCGGAACGCCTGCTCCTCGGAGTCGTGCAGCAGGGTGAAGGCGTGCGCCGCGGTGCCCATCGTGGGGATGCCCCAGGTGCGGCCGGCCTCGAGGTTGCTCGTCGCACCGAAGCCGGCGATGTACGCGGCACGCGCGGCGGCGACGGCGTTCCACTCGCCGGTGCGGCGGGAGCCCATCTCGGCGAGCGGGCGGCCGTCGGCGGCGGACACCATGCGGGCGGCGGCGCTCGCGATGGCGCTGTCGGCGTTGAAGATGCTGAGCGCGAGGGTCTCGAGCACGACGGCCTCGGCGAAGGTGCCCTCGATCTGCAGGATGGGGGAGTTCGGGAAGTAGACCTCGCCCTCGCGGTAGGCGCGGACGTCCCCGCTGAACCGGTAGTCGGCGAGCCAGGCTGCGGTGCCGGCGTCGATGACCCCGCGGTCGCGCAGGAACCCGATCTCCTCGTCGCCGAAGCGGAAGTCGGCGAGGGCGGTGAGGAACCGACCGAGTCCGGCAGCGACGCCGTACCTGCGGCCGTCCGGGAGCCGTCGGGCGAAGACCTCGAAGACGCATCGGCGATCGGCGGTCCCGTCCTTGAGGGCGGCGTCGACCATGGTGAGTTCGTACTGGTCGGTGAGGAGCGCGGTGGTCACCTCTCCGACACTAGTGACGTGACCCTCTGGAGGCCCACCGACGGTTCCGGCGCGACGCGCCAGCGGCGGGCCGGCCGTGCCGGTGAGGAGGCCCGGATCACCCCGTGCGCCCGGCCTGCGTGGCGCGCGTGGTCGCGTCGGTGCTGGTCGGCGGGCGTCGGTACGCTGGTGCCGTGACGGATGCACCGATCGGAGTCTTCGACAGCGGGGTCGGCGGCCTCACCGTGGCCCGTGCCATCATCGACCAGCTCCCGCGCGAGAGCATCCGGTACGTCGGCGACACCGTGCACTCGCCCTACGGCCCGAAGCCCATCGCCGACGTCCGCCGCTACGCGCTCGAGGTCATGGACGACCTGGTCGAGCAGGGTGTGAAGGCCCTGGTGATCGCGTGCAACACCGCCTCGTCCGCCGTGCTCCGCGACGCCCGCGAACGGTACGAGCAGGCGTACGGCATCCCCGTGGTCGAGGTCATCCAGCCCGCGGCCCGGGCAGCCGTCAAGCAGACCCGCACGGGCCGCATCGGGGTCATCGGCACCGTCGGCACCATCGCGTCGCGCGCCTACGAGGACGCCTTCGCGGTCGCCGCCGACGTCACGCTGACCACCGCCGCGTGCCCCCGGTTCGTAGAGTTCGTCGAGGCCGGGGACACCTCGTCGCCGTCGCTCCGCGAGATCGCGGCCGGGTACCTCGACCCGATCCGTGCCGCCGACGTCGACACCCTCGTGCTCGGCTGCACCCACTACCCGCTGATGTCCGCCGCGATCCAGTTCGTGATGGGTCCGGAGGTCACGCTCGTCTCCAGCGCCGAGGAGACCGCGAACGACGTCTACCGCCGGCTCGTGGAGCACGGGCTCGAGCGCACCGCGACCACCGCCCCGACGTACTCGTTCGAGGCGACGGGCGACGACAAGAACGGCTTCATCCGGCTCGCCCGGCGCTTCCTCGGTCCCGAGGTCTCGAGCGTCGGCCACCTCCAGACGGGGGCCATCACGCTGCCCCGCACCGAAAGGACCCCATGACCGACAACCTCCGCGTCGACGGCCGTACCGCCACCGACCACCGTCCCGTCACCATCGAGCGGGGGTGGAGCACGCAGGCCGAGGGCAGCGCGCTCATCTCCTTCGGCAACACCAGGGTGCTCTGCACCGCGTCGTTCACCAACGGCGTGCCCCGCTGGCTCGCCGGTAAGGGCACCGGGTGGGTCACCGCCGAGTACTCGATGCTGCCGCGGTCGACGAACGAGCGCATGCAGCGCGAGTCCATCAAGGGCAAGGTCGGCGGGCGCACCCACGAGATCTCCCGCCTGATCGGGCGTTCGCTCCGCGCGGTCGTCGACACGAAGGCCCTGGGCGAGAACACCCTCGTCATCGACTGCGACGTGCTGCAGGCCGACGGCGGCACCCGCACGGCGTCGATCACGGGCGCGTACGTGGCGATGGCCGACGCGATCGAGTGGGGCCGCGCCAAGGGCTTCATCGCGAAGAAGGCCACCCCGCTCACCGACAGCGTGCAGGCCATCTCGGTCGGCATCGTCAAGGGGGAGCCGATGCTCGACCTGGCCTACACCGAGGACTCGGCTGCTGACACCGACATGAACATCGTCACCACGGGGTCGGGCAAGTTCATCGAGGTGCAGGGCACCGCCGAGCACGCGCCGTTCGACCGCGACGAGCTGAACGTGCTGCTCGACCTGGGCCTGGCCGGCAACCAGTCGCTCGCGGCGATCCAGCGCTCGGTCCTGGGTCTGGCGTGACGTCCCGCGAGGTGGTCCTGGCCACCCACAACCAGGGCAAGGTCGTCGAGCTGCGCGAGATCCTCGGGTCGGCGTTGGGCGAGGGGGTCGAACTCGTCGGGTACGACGGCCCCGAGCCCGTCGAGGACGGCGACAGCTACGCCGCGAACGCCCTGATCAAGGCTCGTGCCGCCGTCGCGCACACCGGGCTGCCGGCGCTCGCCGACGACTCCGGGATCGCGGTCGACGCCCTCGGGGGCGCACCGGGCATCCACTCGGCCCGGTACGCCGGGACCCGCTCGGACGCCGACAACATCGCGCTGCTGCTCACGAACCTGCAGGGTGTCGTGGAGCGCACCGCCGCGTTCGTGTGCGCTGCCGCCTTCGTGACGCCCGACGGTCAGGAACACGTCGTCGAGGCGGTCTGGAACGGCGAGGTGCTGACCGAGCCGGTCGGTGACGGCGGCCACGGCTACGACCCGGTGTTCCGACCGGACGACGCCGACCGCTCGTCGGCGGAGCTCACCCGCGACGAGAAGAACGCCCTGTCGCACCGCAGCAAGGCGTTCCGGGGCATCGCGCCGATCGTGCGGGAGCACTTCGGCGTCTGAGTTCCAACGCTCGTGTCGTTCCGCACGACGGAGTCGCCCCGGACCACGTGATCACGTGGTCCGGGGCGACTCCGGTCGTACGCCGGCGCTGCGGCTAGAGCGTCGGGTCGGCCGTCGGGGCGGTGGTGGCCTCGGCCTCGTTCGCGCGCTTCGCCTTGCGGGCGTTGCGCAGGTACGTCAGCGCCATCGGCACCACGGTCACGACGACCGCGGCGAGCAGGATGATGTCGATGTACTCGCGGACGATGTGCGCCACGAAGGGGATGTGCCCGATGAAGTACCCGAGGAACGTCACGCCGACGCCCCAGACCACGGCACCGATCGCGTTGTAGAGCGAGTACTTCCTGTAGTCCATCCGGCCGACGCCCGCGGCGATCGGGGCGAAGGTGCGGACGACCGGCACGAACCGCGCCAGGATCACGGCCAGGGGGCCGAAGCGGTGGAAGAACGCGTTGGTGCGCTCGACGTTCGCCTTCGAGAAGAGCCCGCTGTCCTTCCGCTCGAAGATCGGGGGCCCGGCCTTCTTGCCGATGTAGTAGCCGAGCTCGCCGCCGAGGAACGCGGCGGCACCGATCATCAGCGCCGCGACCCAGATCGGGATGCCGCCGATCTCGCCGCCGCGGTCGAAGGCGAACAGGCCGGTGATGACCAGCAGGCTGTCGCCCGGGAAGATGAAGCCGATGAGCAGACCGGTCTCGGCGAACACGATCGCGCAGACCACGAGCACGGCGATGGCCCCGAAGTGGTCGAGGATGTACTGCGGATCGAGCCACGGGATCAGGGCGAGTGCGACGGAGTGCATGGTTCTTCCGGTCGTGGAGCGGGAGTCACGGGGAGGACTCCCGCGGGATGAGGGTACCGCCCGGAAGTGTCCGGGCCATCCCTCGCAGGGTTGACCTGCTCGAGGCGTGCGGATGACCGCAACGGTGCGCCAGGAGGGACTCGGTGCGGAAGGAGGGACTCGAACCCTCACGCCTGGGGCACAGGAACCTAAATCCTGCGTGTCTACCGATTCCACCACTCCCGCGAGCAGCGGCAGTCTACCGAGCGCGGGGTGCGCGGCGGACGTGCACCGGGCCTCCAGGCCGCGGGACGCACCGTGCGCGCTCCGCGACCCGGTGCGAGGAACCGGACGTGGTGCGGGGCGGGCCGAGTGCCACCGAGTACGGAACCTCGCACGGGACAACAGCGCGTCAGCGCAGCGGGCGCGGCAGGTACCGGGGCACGTACCGGAGCAGGATGCCCGCGCCGACCAGGCCGAGCACGCCCATCACCCCGCTCGCGACGGCGATGGACGCGACGGCGGTCACGCCGGAGATGAGGAGCGGCGCCGCCGCCGACCCGAAGTCGCCGGTGAACCGCCAGGCCCCCAGGAACGGCGCCGGAGCGTCGCGGGGTGCGAGGTCCGCGCCGAGCGTCATGAGGATGCCGGAGCCGACCCCGTTCGCCAGCGACATGCCCATCGCGATCGCGACGAACCAGCCGACCCGGGCGTCCAGGTGGCCGCTCCAGGCGAGCAGGAAGTAGCTGATGCTCAGGCCGAGCATGCAGGGCAGCGCGCTCGCGAGCCGTCCCCACCGGTCCATGATCTGCCCGCTCGTGTAGAAGAGCGCGAAGTCGACGGCTCCGGCGATGCCGATCACGAGTGCTGCGGTCGAGTCGTCGAGGCCGACGCTCACCGCCCAGAGCGGCAGGATCACCTGCCGTCCGGCGCGCATCGCGCCGATCAGGCCGGCGCCGCTGCCGAGCCGGAGCAGGACCGCCCCGTTCGCGCGGATGGTGCGGAAGAGCCCCTGCGCCTCCTGCTGGACGAACTGCGCGCCGGTGTCGGCGGGCGGTTCGGTCGCGTGGCCGCTCGCGTCCGTCGCCTGGTCGGCCGACGGCCGGGAGGCCCGTGGCGGCAACCGCAGGCCGCGTGTGCCCGTCGCGGGGTCGCGCAGCACCAGGAGCACGGTCGCGGCCGCCAGGCAGCAGACGACGTGGATCCAGAAGGCACTGCCGGTGGTCCCGGTCAGGTGGATGACGCCGGCGGCGATGAACGGGCCGACGAAGTAGCCGAAGCGGAAGACACCGCCCAGGCTCGACAGCGCCCTGGCCCGGATCCGCAGGGGGATCGCGGTGGTCATGTAGGCGTGCCGGGCGAGCGCGAACACCGCGGTGGAGACGCCGACCAGGAACACCCCGAGTGCCAGGACCCAGGCGTTCGCGGCCGTCGTGGCGACGACGAGCCCGACCACCGACACGAGCGCGGCGCCGATCATCGCGTTCCGCTCGCCGATGCGGGCGACGACGATGCCGGACGGCACGTCGCCGATGAGCTCCCCGACCAGGATGAGCGAGGCGACGAAGCCCGCGAACGCCAGACTGGCGCCGAGGGAGTCGGCCGCGATCGGGATGATCGGGATGATCGCGCCCTCGCCGATCGCGAAGAGCGCGGCGGGCAGGAACCCGGACAGCAGGACGGACCGGAAGTCGAATGAGTCGTTCCCCGTCGTGGCCATCGCCCGACCAACGGTACGCCAGCGGTACCGCTTCGTCGGCGGGTTACCCTGGACGCATGCGTGTTCTTGCGGCGATGAGCGGTGGTGTCGACTCGGCGGTGGCCGCAGCCCGGGCGGTCGACGCCGGCCACGACGTGGTGGGCATGCACCTGGCCCTGAGCCGGATGCCCGGCACCCTGCGCACCGGCAGCCGCGGGTGCTGCACCATCGAGGACTCGATGGACGCGCAGCGCGCGGCGTCGGCCCTCGGGATCCCGTACTACGTGTGGGACTTCTCGGCCCGGTTCAAGGAGGACGTCGTCGACGACTTCGTGGCCGAGTACCAGGCCGGCCGCACCCCGAACCCCTGCATGCGCTGCAACGAGCGGATCAAGTTCGCGGCGCTGCTCGAGAAGGCACTCGCGCTGGGGTTCGACGCCGTCGCGACCGGGCACTACGCCTCGATCGTCACCGGTCCGGACGGCTCCCGCGAGCTGCACCGGTCGGCCGCGTGGGCGAAGGACCAGTCGTACGTGCTCGGGGTCCTGACCGCCGAGCAGCTGCAGCACGCGATGTTCCCGCTCGGCGCGACCCCGTCGAAGGACGAGGTCCGGGCCGAGGCCGCCGAGCGCGGGCTGACGGTCGCCCAGAAGCCGGACTCGTACGACATCTGCTTCATCCCGGACGGCGACACCCGCGGCTGGCTGGCGGACCGCGTCGGCACCGCCCCCGGTGAGGTCGTCGAGCGCGACGGCACGGTCGTCGGATCGCACGAGGGCGCGACCGGCTACACCGTCGGGCAGCGCCGCGGCCTGGCCCTCGGGCGCCCGGCACCGGACGGCAAGCCCCGGTTCGTGCTCGAGATCCGCCCGAAGGACAACACCGTCGTCGTCGGCCCGAAGGAGGCCCTCGCCGTCACCTCGATGTCCGGGTCGCGGTTCACCTGGGCGGGCACGGCACCGGCCGACCCCGCGACGCCGTTCGCCTGCGACGTGCAGATCCGCGCGCACGCCGACCCGGTGCCCGCGACGGCCCGCGTGCAGGACGACGTGCTCGTGATCGACGTCGACGAGCCGCTGCACGGGGTCGCTCCCGGGCAGACAGCCGTGGTCTACGTCGGCACGCGGGTGCTCGGCCAGTGCACGATCGACACCACGGTCAGCGCCGTCCCCGTCGACGCCTGACCCCGCCGCTCCCGGGGCACACGCTCGCTGCACGCCGCGTCGGTGGTGCACGGTAGAACTGATGCCATGAGCGAGACCGACGCGACGTTCGAGACCATCGACCCCGACGGGCTCGACGCCGCCCAGGCCGCGCGCGAGGTCGACCGGTTGCGCGCCCGCGTCGACGAGCTGCGCCACGACTACTACGAGGGCAACGCCTCGCCCCTGTCGGACGCCGACTACGACGCCCTGGTGCACCGCCTCGACGCGATCGAACGGCGCTTCCCGGAACTCCTGACGCCCGACAGCCCGACGCAGACGGTGGGCGGGCAGGCGCAGACGACGCAGTTCGCGCCGGTCGAGCACGCCGAGCGCATGCTCTCGCTCGACAACGTCTTCAGTCCCGACGAGCTCACCGAGTGGGCGGGCAAGGTGCAGCGGGACGCCGGTGACGAGCGGGTGCGGTTCCTGACCGAGCTGAAGATCGACGGCCTGGCGATCAACCTGCGGTACGAGCACGGTCGGCTCGTCTCCGCCGCCACCCGTGGCGACGGCGTGGTCGGCGAGGACGTCACCGGCAACGTCCGCACGATGGGGACGATCCCGGACCGCCTGTCGGGCAGCGGCCACCCGCCCCTGGTCGAGGTCCGGGGCGAGATCTTCTTCCCGGTCGCCGAGTTCGACGAGCTCAACGCGAACCAGCGCGAGGCGGGGGAGCGCGTGTTCGCCAACCCGCGCAACGCCGCCGCCGGGTCCCTCCGACAGAAGGAAGAGGGCAAGTCCGAGGCGAAGCGGGCACTGATGGTCGACCGGCTCCGGCGTCTGCGGATGCTCGTGCACGGCATCGGCGCCTGGCCCGTCCGTGAACTCGAGCAGGGCACCGACGTCCGCAGCCAGTCCGAGGTGTACGAGCTGCTGCAGACCTGGGGACTCCCGACGAGCAGCCACTACCGGGTGTTCGACACCATCGACGAGGTCAACGGCTTCGTCCGGACCACGGGGGAACGCCGTTCGTCCGTCGAGCACCAGATCGACGGCGTCGTCGTGAAGGTCGACGACCTCGCCCTGCACGAGGAGCTCGGGTCGACGTCGCGGGCGCCGCGGTGGGCGATCGCCTACAAGTACCCGCCGGAAGAGGTGCACACGACGCTCACCGACATCGTGGTCAGCGTCGGGCGCACCGGCCGTGCCACCCCCTTCGCGGTGATGGCCCCGGCCGAGGTCGCCGGGTCCGTCGTCCGCCAGGCCACACTGCACAACCAGCAGGTCGTCAAGGCGAAGGGCGTGCTCATCGGTGACACCGTCGTGCTGCGGAAGGCCGGCGACGTCATCCCCGAGGTGCTCGGCCCGGTGGTCGAGCTCCGCGACGGCTCCGAACGCGAGTTCGTGATGCCGACGAACTGCCCGGAGTGCGGCACCGAGCTCGCCCCCGCGAAGGACGGCGACATCGACCTGCGTTGCCCGAACGCGAAGAGCTGCCCGGCGCAGGTGCGCGGTCGGGTCGAGCACATCGCCTCGCGCGGGTCGCTCGACATCGAGGGGCTCGGCGAGGTCGCGGCCGCGGCGCTCACGCAGCCGCTCCGCCCGGAGACCCCGCCGCTCGTCACCGAGGCCGGACTGTTCGACCTGACGATGCAGGACATCGTCCCGATCGAGGTCATCGTCCGCGATGCCGAGACCGGCATGGAGAAGGTCGACGACGACGGCACCCCGAAGCGCGTCACGCCGTTCAGTCGGGCGCGCAAGAAGACCGACCCCCCGTTCGACCCCGAGGCACGGGGCACCGACTACACCGGTGAGCCGAGCCGCTACCCGTCGAAGAACGCGTTCGAGATGCTCGCCAACATCGACGCCGCGAAGACGAAGCCCCTGTGGCGGATCCTGGTCGGCCTGAGCATCCGCCACGTCGGACCCGTCGCCGCCCGAGCCCTCGCGAACCACTTCGGCTCCCTCGACGCCATCCGTTCGGCATCGCGCGAAGAACTCGCCGCCGTCGACGGGGTCGGCGGGATCATCGCCGACGCCCTGCTCGCCTGGTTCGACGTCGACTGGCACCGCGAGATCATCGACCGCTGGACCACGGCCGGCGTGCAGTTCACCACCCCGGGCCACCCCGGCCCGGGCAGTGCCGACGTCGAGGGCGGCGTGCTGAGCGGCGTCACCGTCGTCGCGACCGGGTCGCTCGAGGGCTACACGCGCGAAGGTGCACTGGAGGCGATCATCACCGCGGGCGGCAAGGCGGCCTCGAGCGTGAGCAAGAAGACCGACTTCGTGGCGGCCGGTCCGGGTGCCGGTTCGAAGCTCACGAAGGCCGAGCAGCTGGGCGTCCGGATCATCGACGCCGAGCAGTTCCACCTGCTCGTGACCGAGGGACCGGCAGCGCTCGCCGAACCGGAAGCGCCGACGACCGAGGACTAGCGGGGCGCGCAGCATGCCCGGTCGCATCCGCTGAGCGCGGCGCGCCGTCGAACGCGCCCAGTTCGGGGGACAAGTTGCATCGCGCATGGATGATCCGTGGACATCTCCATAGACTCGACCGAGCATCACCCGTCGTCTGCAGGGGGACGGCGGGACGGCCTTCCCGGGGGAGACCCGAATGCTGCTCATCGCTGCGGCTCTGCTCACCGCCTCGGTGCACTCGCTCGGAGTGATCGAGGCCCCAGGCATGCCCCCGGCGCACCAGGTCACGGTCGCCAGCACCGCCACGACCCGCATCATCCCGGCCGACGACCGGCTCTCGTCGGCGTCGGCGTCGGCGTCCGTGTCAGCGTCCGTGTCAGCGCCCGTGGCGATGCCGGTGGTGGCAGCGGTGTCGTCCACGACAGCGGCGGGGGTCGACGACCTCGCCGCCGCACACGGGCGCGCGTTCGTCGAGGACCTCGGCGCGCTCGGCGCCGCAGACCTGCGGAGCGCGGCCACCGACCGCCGTGTCGTGGCGACGGTGCAGGACGATCCGCCGCCCGCGCAGACCGTCGCGCAGTGGTGGTCGCACCTGCCCGCCGACGAGCAGGACCGACTCCTCGTGCACGCGCCCGCCCTGGTCGGGAACCTCGAGGGCGTGCCGTACGCCGTCCGCGACCAGGCCAACCGGGCGACGCTGACGTCCGGCCTCGCCGACGCCCAGGTGGGTGCAGCCCGGGCCGCGATGCTCGGGCAGGTCCGGGACTCCCTGGTGCAGGAACCGGGCGACCCGCGGCGCTTCCTGGTGGCACTCGACACCCGGGGCTCCGGGCGTGCGGCGATCAGCATCGGCGACCTCGACACCGCAGCCGACGTCACCGTCGTGGTGCCGGGCATGTTCTTCACGGTCACCGGGCAGATGACCGACTTCACGAACACCGCCAACGACCTGTCCCGCGAGCAGGCCACCCTGGCCCCACTCGCCGCGACCGGCAACGGGTCGGGTGTCGCCGTCGTCGCGTGGATGGGGTACCGGACGCCGGACCTGTCGAACATCCTGTCACTCGGGCTCGCACGGACCGGGGCGGAGCGGCTCGAACGGACCGTCGCGGGCCTGCGCGCGATCCGCGCCGGCGATCAACCGCGGGTGAACATCGTCGCGCACTCGTACGGTTCGACCACGGCGATGACGGCCCTGGCGTCCGGCCGGATGACGGCCGACACCCTGACCGTGCTCGGGTCGCCGGGCAGCGACGTCCGGACGGCGGCCGACCTCGCCGTCGCCACCGGGCAGGTCTTCGTCGGCGGCGCGCACAGCGACCCCATCGCGGGCTCCGGGTACTTCGGCACCGACCCGGGTGGGGCGTCGTTCGGGTCGACCGTGCTCGACCTGGCCGGCGGCGCCGACGCGCTGTCGGCCGGTGACGTGTTCCGGCGACCCGTGGGGCACAACGACTACCTCAAGCCGGGCACGGCATCGCTGCACGACGTCGCCCTGATCGGCATCGGTCGCGGTGACCTGGTGCGCGAGCAGGTCCGACGCGGGAGGTCGGGGGGCGACGACATCGTCGGCGCTTCGCCGGACATGTACCTCGTGCGTCCGCAGGACCTGCAGCCCCGTGACTGACCGCCCGTGACGGACCGGGATCCACCCGACCGCCCGATGACCGACCGGGTGGACCCGCCGGTCGAGGCGACGCGGTGGACGTGACCCGATCGTGACCGGCGGCCGACGTGCGGGAGGCATGGCGGGCCTCCCGGCCGGATCGGTGCACCCGTGCGGATCGCGACGCGTCCTCGGAGCGGGCTGGGTGGCAACCTGAACGCGACCGCAGCCTGCACTCGTTCCGGGGCAGAACCAGTACAGCCCTGCTGCCTACGGTGCCGTCATGCGTGTGGTGCGATGGCCTGGTGCTCTCCTGATGTTCGTGGTGATGTCCGTGCTCGCGGGCATGCTCGTCGCCGTCGCGGTGACGCCGGCGGTCGCCGTCGCGGGAGAGGGGACGTCCGGGGCGGTCTCGTTCTTCGAGGACCTGCCGACCTACCTCGACGTGCAGACCCCGCAGCAGGTGTCGTCCGTGTACGCGGAGCAGGGCGGGAAGCAGGTCAAGATCGCCTCGTTCTACGCCGAGAACCGCACGAACGTGACGGCGGACCAGATGGCGGACTCGCTCAAGCAGGCGGCGATCGACACCGAGGACCCGCGCTACTACGACGAGGGCGGCATCGACGTGCTCGGGACGCTCCGGGGCGTCGCCGCGACCGTCGTCGGCGGGGACGTGCAGGGCGGCTCGAGCATCACGCAGCAGTACGTCAAGAACGTCCTGGTGCAGCAGTGCGAGGAGCTCACCGGCAAGGACCAGGCCGCCACCGAGAAGAAGGTCGAGGCCTGCTACCAGGACGCGGCCGGCGTCACGCCGCAGCGCAAGCTGCAGGAGATGCGGTACGCGATCGCAGTGAACAAGAAGTACTCGAAGGACGAGATCCTGACCGGGTACCTCAACATCGTCGGGCTCGGCGGGCGGGTCTACGGTGCCGAGGCCGGGGCTGAGTACTACTTCGGCGTGCACGCGAAGGACCTGTCGCTCGTGCAGTCGGCCACGCTCGTCGCGATCCTCAACAACCCGTCGAACCTGCGCATCGACGTGCCGAGCGACAAGGACAACGGCAAGGCCAACGGGTACGCGCTGACGAAGGAACGCCGCGACTACGTGCTCCGCCGTATGCAGGCGCACGGGTCGATCACGAAGGCGCAGATGACGAAGGCGATCGCGACGCCGGTCACGCCGAAGATCACCGAGACCGCCAACGGGTGCTCGACCGCCGCGACGAACCACGACGCGGGCTACTTCTGCGACTACGTCCGCGACCAGGTGCTGCAAGACCCCGCCTTCGGCAAGACCGCGGCGGCACGCATCGCCACGCTCGACACCAAGGGCCTGCAGATCCACACCTCGCTCGACCTCGACCTGCAGGGCCAGGCCCAGTCCGCGCTGTCCACCTACGTACCGTCCACGATGGCCGGCGTCGACGTCGGCGGCTCGAACGTGACCGTGGAACCCGGGACCGGCCGGATCATGTCGATGGTCCAGAACACCACGTACACGCAGGGTGACAACGCCGCGGCCGGCGCCACCGCGGTGAACTACAGCGCCGACTCCGGGTACGGCAACTCGGGTGGGTTCCAGACCGGCTCGACCTACAAGGTGTTCACCCTGGCCGAGTGGCTCGCCAGCGGGCACACCCTGTCCGACTCGGTCACCACCTCGGAGCACCAGTTCCAGAACGCCGAGTTCACCAACAGCTGCCAGAACGTCGCGGGCGGCACCTGGAACGTCGCGAACGCCGAGAGCGTGCCGTCGTCGATGTCGGTCGAGGCGGCGACGGTCGAGTCGATCAACACCGCCTACGCCCAGATGGGCAAGCAGCTCGACCTGTGCAAGATCGCCCAGCTCGCGCAGTCGATGGGCATCCACCGCGCCGACGGCGGCGACCTGACGCAGACGCCATCCTCGATCCTCGGCGTGAACGAGCTGTCGCCGATCGACCTGGCCGAGGCCTACGCGGGCTTCGCCAACGGTGGCGTCGTGTGCACGCCCACCGCGATCGACTCGGTGACCGAGGCGGACGGCACGAAGATCACGCCGACGCCGTCGTCCTGCACGCAGGGTGTCTCGGCGGACGTCGCGGGCACCGTCGACTACGCGCTGCAGGGCGTGCTGTCCGGGTCGGGGACGGCCGCGAGCGCGAACCCCGGGGACAGCGTGCCGAAGTTCGCGAAGACCGGCACCACCGACGGCGACGTGCAGAACTGGCTGGTCGCGTCGTCGACGAAGTACACGAACGCCACCTGGGTCGGCAACGTGCAGGGGAACGTGAGCCTGGCGAACTGGCCGTTCCTGCAGGGCACCACCGGGTACAGCGCGAAGTTCGGGGTCGGGAAGTCGATGATGGCGTACCTGGACCAGACCGTCGGCGGGGGAGCGCTGCCCGCGCCGAGCCAGGCGATGATGGGGCAGGCGAGCAAGTCGTCGTCTTCTTCTTCATCGTCGGGGTCCTCGTCCGCGCAGGGGATGACGCAGGACGCCCAGACGACGCCGACGCCGACGCCGACGGCTGCGCCAGCCGCTCCGGCTGCACCCGCTGCTCCGGCTGCGCCGGCGCCCGCCGCGACGGTGGCTCCGGCTGCGAGGAACCAGAACGGGAAGTGACCCTCTGACCCTCTGGAGGCCCGGTGCCGGTCCGGCGGACCGGCCCCGGGCCTCCAGCCCGTCGTCCACGGCCGCGCCTGCGCGCCCGACGCAGCCAATAGACTGTGGGGCATTCCACGAACCGATCGACGGAGCACCATGCCTGACATCACGAGCGAGCAGGTCGCGCACCTGGCGAACCTCGCACGTATCGCACTCACGCCCGACGAGATCGAGAAGCTGACCGGGGAGCTGGCGCACATCGTCGAGAGCGTCGCCAAGGTCGCTGAGGTCGCGACCGACGACGTCCCGGCGACGAGCCACCCCGTGCCGCTCGGCAACGTCACCCGACCCGATGTGGTCGGCACGACGCTGACGCAGGAGCAGGCGCTCTCCGGGGCGCCCGACTCCGACGGCGAACGGTTCCGCGTGACCGCCATCCTCGGCGAAGAACAGTAGGGCGAAGAACAGTGACTGACGACATCACGAAGCTGAGCGCCGCGGCGCTCGCCGACGCCCTCGTGGCGCGCGACGTCTCGAGCGTCGAGGCCACCCAGGCCCACCTCGACCGGATCGCCGCCGTCGACGGCGACGTGCACGCGTTCCTGCACGTCAACCAGAACGCCCTCGCGGTGGCGAAGTCGATCGACTCCCGCCGTGCCGCGGGCGACGACCTCGGGCCGCTCGCCGGTGTGCCGATCGCCGTCAAGGACGTCCTGTGCACGCAGGACATGCCCACGACCGCCGGCTCGAAGATCCTCGAGGGCTGGGTGCCGCCGTACGATGCCACCCCCGTCGCGAAGCTCCGCGCCGCCGGCCTCGTGCCGCTCGGCAAGACCAACATGGACGAGTTCGCGATGGGCTCGACCACCGAGTTCTCGGCCTACGGCCCGACCCGCAACCCGTGGGACCTCGACCGGATCCCCGGCGGATCCGGCGGTGGTTCGGCCGCCGCGGTCGCCGCGCACGAAGCACCCTTCGCCCTCGGCTCGGACACGGGTGGCTCCATCCGTCAGCCCGGTGCCGTGACGGGCACGGTCGGTGTGAAGCCGACGTACGGCGGGGTGAGCCGCTACGGCGCCATCGCCCTGGCGTCCAGCCTCGACCAGATCGGACCGGTGTCCCGCACCGTCCTCGACGCCGCGCTCCTGCACGACGTCATCGGCGGGCACGACCCGAAGGACTCCACGTCCATCCCGGACGCCTGGCCCTCGATGGCCGCCGCCGCACGCGAAGGGCTGCAGGAGGACACGCTCCGCGGCCTGCGCGTCGGCGTGGTGCGGGAACTCGCCGGGGGCGACGGGTTCCAGGCCGGGGTCACCCAGCGCTTCCAGGAGACGGTCGCGCTGCTCGAGTCGGCCGGTGCGGTCGTCGTCGAGATCGACGCTCCGTCGTTCGCGTACGCGATCAGCGCGTACTACCTGATCCTCCCGGCCGAGGCATCGTCGAACCTCGCCAAGTTCGACTCGGTGCGCTTCGGCCTCCGGGTCACGCCCGAGAACGGTGCCACCGTCGAGGACGTCATGGCCGCCACGCGTGAAGCCGGTTTCGGACCGGAGGTCAAGCGGCGCATCATCCTCGGCACCTACGCCCTGAGCGCCGGCTACTACGACGCCTACTACGGCTCGGCGCAGAAGGTCCGCACGCTCGTGCAGCGGGACTTCCAGGCCGCCTTCGAGCAGGTCGACCTGCTCGTCAGCCCGTCGGCGCCGACAACCGCGTTCCCGATCGGTGAGCGCATCGACGACCCGCTGGCGATGTACCTCAACGACCTCACGACGATCCCGGCGAACCTCGCCGGCGTCCCCGGGATGAGCATCCCGAACGGCCTCGCGCCCGAGGACGGCCTGCCCGTCGGCGTGCAGCTGATGGCGCCCCAGCGTGAGGACGCGCGGCTGTACCGCTACGGTGCCGCCCTCGAGCGTCTGCTCGAACAGCAGTGGGGCGCGCCGCTCATCGCGTCCGTCCCGGACCTCGACCAGAGTCAGCAGTCCGCTGCGCAGGAAGGTGTGATCTGATGGCGCAGAAGGACGCGCTGATGGACTTCGACGAGGCGCTCGAGCGCTACGAGCCGGTGCTCGGTTTCGAGGTCCACGTCGAACTCGCGACGAAGACCAAGATGTTCTCGGACGCCCCGAACTTCTTCGGCGGCGAGCCCAACACGAACGTCACCCCGGTCGACCTCGGGCTGCCCGGGTCGCTGCCGGTCGTGAACGCACAGGCCGTGCGGTACTCGATCCAGCTCGGGCTCGCGCTCGGCTGCTCGATCGCCGAGTCCTCGCGGTTCGCCCGGAAGAACTACTTCTACCCGGACAACCCGAAGAACTACCAGGTCTCGCAGTACGACGAGCCCATCGCCTACGAGGGCGAGGTCGAGGTCGAGCTCGCCGACGGCACGATCTACAACATCCCGATCGAGCGCGCCCACATGGAAGAGGACGCCGGCAAGCTGACGCACGTCGGCGGTGCCACCGGCCGCATCCAGGGCGCCGAGTACTCGCTCGTCGACTACAACCGTGCCGGTGTGCCCCTGGTCGAGATCGTCACGAAGCCGATCTTCGGCGCCGAGCACCGGGCCCCCGAGCTCGGAGCCGCCTACGTGCAGGTCATCCGCGACCTCGTCCGGGCGCTCGGTGTCTCCGAAGCCCGCATGGAGCGCGGCAACCTGCGGTGCGACGCGAACATCTCGCTCCGCCCCCGCGGGCAGGAGAAGCTCGGCACCCGCACCGAGACCAAGAACGTCAACTCGTTCCGCGCCGTCGAGCGTGCGATCCGCTACGAGATCCAGCGCCAGGCAGCGATCCTCGCCGCCGGTGGCACGATCACGCAGGAGACCCGGCACTGGCACGAGGACACCGGCCGCACCTCGGCCGGTCGTCCGAAGTCGGACGCCGACGACTACCGGTACTTCCCGGAGCCCGACCTGCTGCCCGTCGTGCCGGACCCGGCCGTCGTCGCGGAGCTCCGTGCCTCGTTGCCCGAGGCTCCGGTCGCACGTCGCCGTCGTCTGAAGGGCGAGTGGGGCTTCGCCGACCTAAAGTTCCAGGACGTCGTCAACGGCGGCCTGCTCGACGAGGTCGAGGGCACCGTCGCTGCCGGCGCCGCACCACAGGCAGCGCGAAAGTGGTGGACCGGTGAGATCAGCCGCGTCGCCAACGCGCAGGACGCCGCCCCAGGTGACCTGGTGTCGCCGAAGCACGTCGCCGAGGTCATCGCGCTCGTCGAGTCCGGCGACCTGACCGACCGCCTGGCGCGCCAGGTGCTCGAGGGTGTCATCGCCGGCGAGGGCTCGCCGGCGCAGGTCGTCGAGGCCCGCGGGCTCAAGGTCGTCTCGGACGACTCCGCCCTGACCGCAGCGGTCGACGAAGCACTCGCGGCGCAGCCCGACGTGCTGGCGAAGATCCAGGACGGCAAGGTTCAGGCGGCCGGCGCGATCATCGGTGCGGTCATGAAGGCCATGAAGGGCCAGGCCGACGCCGCCCGCGTGCGGGAACTCGTGCTGGAGCGCGCGCAGCAGTCGTAGCAGTCCCACCTCGGAGGGCACGGTACCGGTCGGTGCCGTGCGCTCCGTGCGTCCCGGTCGTCGTGTGCATCCTGGGGACGCGTCAGCGATCCGGTGACAGGATGAGTCGTGTCCGCAACGATCCGCGCCATCGGAACCGCCGTCCCCGAGACGACCCTCGACCAGCCCAGGGTGCGTGACCTCTTCTCCGCCCAACCCGACCTCGGGCGGCTCGGCAAACGGCTCGTCCCCGCCGCGTTCGACGGGTCGGCGGTCGACCAGCGGCACACCGTCCTCGAGGAACTCGACTCCGAACGTGCCGGTGGTGCCTTCCGTGACGACGACGGCACCCTGCGCTCGCCGTCCACCGGTTCGCGCAACGACCGGTACCGCGAACTCGCCCCGCCGCTGTTCGTCGCCGCCGCCCGCGACGCGGTGGAACGCGCCGGCATCGCGCCGGAGGCCGTCACACACTTGGTGACCGTGTCGTGCACCGGGTTCACGCAGCCCGGACCCGACATCGACGTCGTCGAGCAGCTCGGGCTGCCCGGGGGCGTCTTCCGGCACCACATCGGTTTCATGGGGTGCTGCGCCGCGTTCCCCGCGCTCCGGATCGCCGCGGCGTTCGTCGACCAGGACCCGGACGCCGTCGTGCTCGTGGTCTGCGGTGAACTCTGCACCCTGCACGTCCGTGCCTCGAACGACCCCGACCAGATCGTTGCGAACAGCGTCTTCGGCGACGGTGCCGCGGCAGCGGTGGTCGCCCGCGACGGAGCCGGTCTGCGCTTCGACGAGTTCACGACGGCCGTGGTGCCCGAGGGAGCGTCCGAGATGGCGTGGAACATCGGGGACGAGGGCTTCGAGATGGTCCTGTCGACCGCCGTGCCGAAGCTCGTCGGCCTGCACGTCCCGAGCGCCGTGCAACCGCTGCTCGACGGCGGGTCGGCTTCGGACGTGCCGGTGTGGGCGGTGCACCCGGGCGGCCGGGCCATCCTCGACCGCGTCCAGGAGTCCCTCGGGCTGCCGGACAGCGCGATGGAGTCGAGCCGGCGCGTGCTGCGCGAACACGGCAACATGTCGAGCGCCACCGTGCTCTTCGTGCTGCGCGACGCCGTCGACGCCGGCCTCGAGGACGGCAGCGCCGTCGTCGCACTGGCCTTCGGCCCGGGTCTGACCGTCGAGAGCGCACGGCTCACCGCGGTGCGGACCGAGGCGTCGCTCGCGGCAGGACCCATGGAGTCGCTGGCGGCCGAACCTGCGGCATCGCCCGCGGTGGAACCCGCGGCGAAACCCGCCGTCGAACCGACCCGCGTCCCCGTCGCGACCACGGGCGCCGCGTGAGCCGTCAGGGCGGCGGCACCACGGGCCTCCCGGCCGTCGACCTGCGCACCCGCGCGCTCGACCTGACCGAACTGATGGACGACCCGGACTGCGACCCGCGTGCGCTCGCGCGCACGTTCCGGCGCTTCGCCGTCGTGAACGCGCTCGTGAGCGGCTGGCGCGCGGCCTGGCGATCACACGTCGTGCCGGCCCTGCCCGCCAGCGGCCGTGGCCGGGTGCTCGACCTGGGGTGCGGCGGCGGCGACCTGGCCCGCTCGCTGGTGCGCTGGGCGGCGAGCGACGGCTTCGACCTCGAGGTCGTCGGGGTCGACCCGGACGAACGCGCCATCGCCGCGGCACGACGGTCGTCCCCGGCCGGTGTGACGTTCCGGCAGCAGTCGAGCGGTGACCTCGTCGCCGCTGGTGAGCGGTTCGACGTCGTCGTGTCGAACCACGTGCTGCACCACCTGGGCGACGAGGAGCGGCGGGGGTTCCTGGCCGATTCCGAGCTGCTCGCGAGCGGGCGCAGCCTGCACTCCGACATCCGGCGGTCGCCGGCGGCCTACCGGGCGTACGCGCTGGCGTCACCGCTCGTCGCGGCGGGGACGTTCATCCGCGTCGACGGCCTCCGGTCGATCCGCCGGAGCTTCACCGTGCCCGAACTCCGCGACGTGCTGCCCGGCGGGTGGCGGGCCGAGGCGGCTGCGCCGCACAGGGTGCTGGCGATCCGCGACGCCTGACCGGGCGTCGGCCGCCCGACGCGACCAGGCGACGGACGGGAGGCCCGTGGCGATGCCGCCACGGGCCTCCCGTCCGTCTGCCGGTGCGTCCACGACGCGCGCCGCTACGGGCGCAGCAACACCTTGATGGCGCGGCGCTCGTCCATCGCGCGGTAGGCCTCGGCTGCCTCGTCGAGCGGCAGCTCCAGGTCGAAGACGCGACCGGGGTCGATCGCGCCGGACAGCACGTCGGGCAGCAGTTCGGGGATGTACTTCCGGGCCGGGGCCATGCCGCCCGCGATGGCGATGTTCGTGTCGAACAGGTAGCGCGTGCCGATCGTCGGGACTCCGTGCGGGACCCCGACGAAGCCGACGTTGCCGCCGGGCCGGACCGAGTGCAGCGCCTGGTCCATGCTCTCCTCGGTGCCGACGGCCTCGACCGCGCAGTCGGCCAGGTCGCCGCCGAGCAGTGCGCGGACCGCCGCGACGCCCTCGTCGCCGCGCTCCGCCACGATGTCGGTGGCACCGAACTCGCGGGCGAGCGCCTGACGGTCGGCGTGCCGGCTCATCGCGATGATGCGGTCCGCGCCGAGCCGCTTCGAGGCGAGCACGGCGGAGAGGCCGACCGCGCCGTCGCCGACCACGACGACGGTCTTGCCGGGGCCGACCGCGGCCGACACGGCGGCGTGGTGGCCGGTCGAGAAGACGTCGGACAGGGTGAGCAGCGACGGCACCAGGGCCGGGTCGACCGGGCCGGGGACCGCGACGAGCGTGGCGTCGGCGTCCGGGATCCGCACGTACTCGGCCTGTGCGCCGCCGACGGGGTCGCCGTACGCGTCCGTGCTGCCGAATCCGGACAGGTGGTCGCAGCCGGTGGTCATGCCGTTGCGGCAGGCCTGGCAGGTGCCGTCGTTCATGGTGAAGGGGGAGATGACGAAGTCGCCCTCGTGCAGGCCGGTGACGTCGTCACCGACGGCGACGACCTCGCCGACGAGCTCGTGGCCGATCGGCCGGGGCTGCTTCGTCTCGGTGACGCCGCGGTAGGGCCAGAGGTCCGATCCGCAGACACAGGCCGCGAGGACCTTGACGACGGCGTCCTTGCCGGAGAGGAGCCCGGGTCGGTCGCGCTCCTCGACGCGGATGTCGTTCGGGGCGTGGATGATCGCTGCGCGCACGGGCGGGCCTTCCGTCGAGATGATGGGGAACCGGCGCGGTCGACGTCGTCCGGGCCGTCGTCGACAGTACCCTCGTGCGGGTGGACGACGACCGGTACGGCGGCGATGTGCTCTCGGGGGACTGGCGCTCGCGCGGGGTGAAGAAGGTGCGGCAGGTGCCGCTCGAACGGGACATGGTGCTCGAGGACCCGGACTCCGGGTGGGCCGGTGCCGTGGTGGGGCTCGAGGCGGGCAACATCGCGCTCGAGGACTGGAAGGGCCGCACGCGCTCCTTCCCCTTCACCGGGCAGTTCCTGCTCGAAGGCGAGCTGGTGACGCTGGGGCGGCCGTCGGCGCCGGTCGGCCGGTCTGCCGCGGCCGCACCACCGGACAGGAGGCCCGGGGCGGCTCCGACGGTCAGGCACGCGTCCGACGGCGGTCGCCTCCGCACCGCGTCCGGATCGTTCGCCGTCGAGTCGCAGCGTGCTCGGGTGGCGCTCCCCAGCCGCATCATGGTCGAGGGCAAGCACGACGCGGAACTCGTCGAGAAGGTGTGGGGTGCCGACCTGCGCGTCGAGGGCGTCGTGGTCGAGGAGCTCTCCGGCGTCGACAACCTGGCCGCGGTGCTCGACGAGTTCCAGCCGACGCGCGAGCGCCGGGTCGGCGTGCTCGTCGACCACCTGGTACCCGGGTCGAAGGAGTCCCGGTTCGCCGACGCCGTGATGCGCGGCAAGTGGGGAGCGCACGTGCTCGTCGTCGGGCACCCGTTCGTCGACGTCTGGCAGTCGGTCAAGCCGGCGCGGGTCGGCCTGCAGGCGTGGCCGACGATCCCGCGCTCGATCGAGTGGAAGGCGGGCATCTGCCAGGCACTCGGCTGGCCGCACGCCGAGCAGGCCGACATCGCCCGGGCGTGGCAGCGGATCCTCGGGCAGGTGCGCACCTTCGCCGACCTCGAGCCGGAGCTGCTCGGCCGCGTCGAGGAGCTGATCGACTTCGTCACGGAACCACGGGCCTGAGAACCGGCGGATTGCCCGACGGGCGCGGTGTGCCGGGGGTGATCCGCGCCTCCAGGCCTACTGTTGAGGCATGGACGGCATCGACGGTCGCGTACGGGGCGCGGTCGACCTGTGGCTGCGCTGGCTGCCGCGCTGGCAGATCGGTACCGCCCGCCCGCGCACGCGCATCTGCCGGAAGTGCACCGGGTCCCCGATCGCCGCGGCTGCGGGGTTCGGGCCCGACGTGCCGCACGCCGTCCAGCACGCGCTGATCGGGCGGATCTCGACCATCGTCGAGGACGCCGTCGACGACTACACGGCGAGGAACCTGCCGCTGCTGCAGCGTGAACTCGAGCGGGCGGCGGCCCGGAAGCGGCACGCGGGGTACCAGCCGGCCGAGGGGTTGTCGCCGGAGTTCCAGGGCCTCGACGTCGACCCCGAGCCGTCGCCGGGGTCGCCGTTCCTGTTCACGCTCGGCGAGCTGGCCGGCACCGGTGCGGGGGAGCAGACGCCGCGCGAGCCGCTGTCCGACGAGGCGAAGGCCGCGCTCCGGCACGAGATCGCGCTGTCCGACGAGTGTGCGCGCTCGACCGGGACGGCGGTGTGCCTGGCGCTCATCGACCACCGGCCGCGGATCGCCGAGGCCGTCGAACGGCTCGTGGAGCCGCAGATCGAGGCGCTGGTGTCGGACATGTTCCGCGGGTTCGACGGCCCGGAGGACGGGCCGCGCAGCGGATTGTTCTAGGCGCGCGGCGCGGGCGCGGGGCTGCGTTCGGTGCGAGGTTCCGTACTCGGTGCGAGGGCCGTCCGGCCTCACCGAGTACAGAACCTCGCACCGTTCGCACGGCTCCTCGCACGGTGCGAGGTCGGCGGGCCGGTGTCAGCGGGGGAGCAGGGTGCGGCCGGGGATCACGGTGCCGCGTAGTGAGCGGTGCTCGACCGGGCGCGCGGGGTCGTCGATGCGGCCGATGACGAGGTCGATCGCTTCGCGGCCGATGCGCTCGATCGGTTGCTCGAGCGTCGTGAAGCCGATCCAGTCGCTCGCCAGCGGGTAGACGCCGTCGAACCCGGTGACGGAGAGGTCGCGCGGGACTTCGACACCGCGGCGGGCGAGCGCCTCGCACACGTCGAGCATCAGCCGGTCGGTCGGACACATCACCGCGGTCACGCCCGACTCCTGCACGGCGTCGACCAGGTCGGCGGCGAGGTCGTCGGGTGGCCGCACGAAGCTCGCGTCGATGTCGATCACCCGGACGCCACGTGCCCGGAGCCGCTCGAGCATCGCCGAGGACCGCGCGTGCTGCGTGATCGCATCGTCGAGCGGGACGGTGAGCACCACGGCCGTGGTGTGGCCGGCGTCGGCGACGGCGTCCGCGATGGAAGCCCCACCGTCGACCTCGTCGCAGTAGACGCTCGAGAGTGCCGGGTGCAGTTCGGGACGACCGGCGACGACGGTGGCGATGCGGGGCGCGAACTCGGCGATGTCGGCGGACGGCATCAGGCCGCTGCAGACGACGAGCCCGTCGACGCGCATCGACACGAGTGCGGCGAGGGCGGACTTCTCGTCCTCGACCCGCCCGACGCCCGTCGTGGTGACGACGCGGTAGCCGAGTTCGGACGCGCGGCGCTCCATCACGGCGTGCAGTGCGGTGTAGACCATCGACGAGGCGTCACGGACGAGCATCCCGATCGTGTTCGTGCGCCCGCTGACCAGCCCGCGAGCCATCGCGTTCGCGACGTACCCGAGCTCGGCTGCCGCTCGTTCGACGCGTTCGCGGGTCTCGTCCGAGAACCGTCCCGTCCCGGAGAGCACGCGGCTCACCGCCGACTTCGAGACGCCCGCACGTGCGGCGACGTCGAGGATCGTCGGCTGGGAACCGCGGCTGCCGTTCACGCGTCGGACGCTGCGGCGTCCTGCCGCGACCGCGACCCGGTGAACCGGAGCACGCCGCGGGCGATCGCGCGCCAGCCGAGCAGGAACACCCCGAGCACGATCGTCGCGACGATGACGAACGAGATCGGCAGCGGGTTGCCGTCGACGTCCCCCTGGCCGGTGGCGACGCGGATGGCCAGACCGACGAAGACCGTGAGGACCCAGACCACGATGCCGGTCGGCCAGAAGCGCAGCGGTCGAGCCCATGCCCCGCTCGTCACGTACCCGATCGCCCAACCGGCCAGGAACGGGTAGGCGGTGGTCCAGAGTGCCAGGGCCGTGTTGGCCTCGCCGTGCGACGAGCGCCCGATGAGCGCGAAGACGACGATGAGGACGACGTCGATGACGGCTGCGAGCCAACCCCAGGTGCGTGCGTTCACCCGCTCATTCTCGCAGTTGCTGATTCATCCGCTTGCGACTGTGGACGGACGCGGCTGTCCACAGGCTGATCCGGCTGTACTCGCACCGTGCGAGGTGTCCGCCAGCATCCAGTGCATGGCTGCTCATCCCCGTTTCCCCGCCGTCCCAGACTGCACGGTCCTCGTCGCGCACGAGTCACGACCCGACGAGGCCGCGGCGATCCGGGTCCGGGCCCGCGCTGGGGAACTGATCCGCATCGCGCACGGCCGGTACGCCGACACCGAGCGGTGGAAGGGCCTCCGCCCCGAGCAGCGGCACCACGTGCTCGTGCGATCACTCGTCGACCGGATCAGACCCCGCTTCGTCGTGTCGCACCTGTCAGCGGCAGCGGTCATCGGTGTGCCGCACGTGGGCCGGTGGCCGGAACGAGTCCACCTGACCAGACCCGGGCGTGATGCTCGGACGACCAACGCCACGTTCGTCGTGCACGCCGACTTCGACCCGTTGATGGCGGCCACGTGGCGGTTCCGCACGGACGACCTGACCCTGACGGGGTTCGACCGGACGGCCGTGGACCTCGCCATGACCTTGCCGATGACGGAGGCGGTGGTGGCCCTCGACCGGCTCCTCGCCCTCGGCGCGGACCGCGACGCCGTCCTGGACGGGGTCGCCCGGCGGGGACGGAAGGGCCGGCGCCGTGCCCTGCGGTCCGTCGGTTTCGCAGACGCAGCCGCTGACTCGGTCGGGGAGTCGCTGGTCCGGGTCCGTCTGGACGAGTACGGCGCTCCCACCCCGGTGCTGCAACGACGCTTCACCACCCCGGGCGAGCCGGACATCGTCGTGGACTTCTGGCTCCCGGACCAGGGCGTGGTGATCGAGTTCGACGGTGAGGTGAAGTACCGCGATCCAGGGCTCCGCGGAGGGCGGTCGGCGGAGGACGTCGTCATCGCGGAGAAGTACCGCGAGGACCGCTTGCGCTCCTTCCCCGAGGTACGCGGTGTGATCCGGTACGGCTGGAAGGACGTGTGGGACGAGCCCGCGTTCCGCGCGAAGCTTCGGAATGCCCGGGTACCGATGTCACGGTGACCTCGCACGGTGCGAGGGGCGGCGCGAACGGTGCGAGGTTCCGTACTCGGTGCCGGGCTCCAGGGCGGGCACGGAGTACGGAACCTCGCACCAGACGCGCAGCACGCGCCCACCCCACCGCACCCGGAGTTCACCCGGCGGCGACGCCGGAGGCACCCGGAGTTCACCCGGCAGCGCCACACTCGACCTCGGCGCGGGAACGTTCCCACACGGCCCGCCCGCACCGCCCGCACACCCGCACGCCCCACCCCCGCACGCCCCCACGCACCACGGAACAGGGAGAACCCACGTGAAGACCCGAGTCCTCGCCGGCCTCGCCATCGCGGCAGCCGCGACCGTCGCACTCTCCGGCTGCGTCCAGAGCGCCAACGCCTCGAACGCCTCCGACGCCGACGGCACCACCGACCTCACCGTGTTCATCAGCGGCGACACCAACGTCCGGGACCTCTGGGACAAGTCGCTCATCCCCGCCTTCGAGAAGGCGAACCCGAAGATCCACGTCAGCACCAGCATCGACCTGCACGGCGAGCACGACGCCCAGACCCAGGCGAACCTCGCCACCGCGGTCAAGGCCGGCAAGTCCGTCGCGTACGACCTCGTCGACGCCGGGTTCGTCACCACCGCCGGCAAGGCCGGGCTGATGGCGACGGTCAGCGACAGCACGATCCCGAACCTCAAGGACGTCCCGGACGCCACGAAGCAGCAGGGCGGCGACAGCGCCATCCCGTACCGCGCCTCGAGCGTCCTGCTGGCGTACGACGCGAAGAAGGTCACGGACCCGCCGAAGACCCTCGACGACCTGCTCGCCTGGATCAAGGCGAACCCGGGCGAGTTCGCCTACAACTCCCCGTCGTCCGGTGGCTCGGGTGGCTCGTTCGTGGCCACGGTGCTCGCGAAGTACCTGACACCCGCCGAGCAGGAGACGATGCAGACGAAGTACGACAAGTCGCTCGAGTCGAAGTGGGACGAGGGCTTCGCGGCCCTGAAGGACCTCGGCCCGTCGACGTACCAGAAGGGCGTCTACCCGAACGGCAACGACCAGGTCGTGCAGCTGCTCGGCAGCGGCCAGATCGCGATGGCGCCCGTGTGGAGCGACCAGTTCATCACCTCGCAGAAGACCGGCATCATCCCGAAGACCGTCAAGGCCGTGCAGATCGACGACCCGTCGTTCACCGGCAGCGCGAGCTTCCTCGGCATCCCCAAGACCGAGCCGGCGGCCAAGAAGGCGGCAGCCGAGAAGCTCGCCGACTTCGTGCTCAGCGCGAAGGGGCAGCAGCTCGTCGCGAGCGCCGTCTCCGGCTACCCGGTGATCCCGCTCGACAGCCTGCCGAAGTCGGTCGCCGAGCAGTTCGCCGACGCGAACCCCTCGCAGCTCCGCCTCGGGTTCCAGAGCGACTTCTCCGCCGACATGAACGCGGCGTGGGACGCGAAGGTCCCGCAGTGACCCAGACCGTCCAGGACGGCCCGGCAACCGGCCGGGAGGCCCGTGGCGACTCCGCCATGGGCCTCCCGCCCGTCCCGCCCCACGCCCAGGGCCCGGCGCACCCCGCCGGCGGGCGCACGGCGCAGGAGCGACTGGCCCGCCGTCGACGGTGGCAGGGCCTCGCCCTCGTCGCCGCCCCGGTACTGGTCGTCGTCCTGTTCGTCGGCGTCCCCGTGGTGAACGCCGCCCTGTTCAGCCTCGGGTTCACCGGCGGCCTGAACCAGGCGCTCGCCGACATCGGCGGCGACACCGTGCGCGGCTTCTCGTTCGCGGTCTACGCGACCCTGCTCGGCAACGCCACGTTCCTGCGTGACCTGGTCGCGACGCTCGGCGTCACCGCGCTGTCGACCGGCCTGACCGTGGGGCTCGCCGTCGTCGTCGCGGTGATCCTGCGGCTCCGCGGAGGCTTCCTCGGCAAGACCCTCAGCGTCCTGGCCGTCGTGCCGATCTTCGTGCCGGTGGTCATCGCGAGCTGGTCGATCCTGACCTTCACCGACGCGCAGGGCTTCCTCCGCAGCCTCGGTGCCCAGTTCGGCCTCGACGTCCCGGTGTGGGGCTACACCCTCGTCGCCGTGGTGTTCGGCAGCGTCTGGACGAGCCTGCCGTTCGCGGTGCTCATGATCGCCGGCGCGTTGCAGGGCACCCCGGACGCCCTGGTCGAGGCCGCGAAGGACGCCGGGGCGAGCACCTGGCGCGTCGTCTGGCAGGTGCTCCTGCCGATGGCCGCGACCCCGCTCGTCATCGCGACGACGTTCACCGTGATCGGGGTCCTCGGTTCGTTCACCGTGCCGTACTTCACCGGCCCGAACGCCCCGACGATGCTCGGCGTGGACATCTCGAAGTACTTCCAGGCCTACAACCGTCCGCAGCAGTCGACGGCGATGGCGTTCATCGTGTTCGCGTTCGCCGCGGCCGCGAGCGTCTTCTACCTCCGCTCGACGGTCCGGGCGAACGCCGGCGAGCTGCGGAAGCAGCAGCAGAAGCAGGAGCAGCCGTGATCAAGCGACTCACCGGGAACACCCTCGTCTGGGCCACCGCCGTCGTGCTGGCCGTCTTCATCCTCGGGCCGCTCGTCTGGCTGGCCGCCCGGGCCTTCGCGACGACGTGGACGTACCCGAACCTGCTGCCGGACGGCTGGACCCTGCAGTGGTGGGGGACCGTGTTCGAGGACCGCAGCCTGGCCGTGGCGGTGCAGAACTCGCTCGTCCTCGCACCGCTCACGGTCCTCGTCGCCGCGGTGGTCTGCCTGCCCGCCGCGTGGGCGATCAGCCGCATCGAGTTCCCGGGGCGGCGGCTCGTGCTCGTGGGGCTGTTCGCCACGAACGCGTTCCCGAAGATGGGCCTCTTCGTCACCATGTCGGCGATGTTCACCGCGCTGGACCTCATGAACACGGTCACCGGCATCCTGATCGTCCACGTCCTCGGCTGCGTCGTGTTCATGACGTGGCTGCCCGCCGCAGCGTTCTCGGCCGTGCCGCGGTCCCTCGAGGAAGCCGCCCGCGACGCCGGGGCCGGCCGCTGGCGGACCTTCTGGAGGGTGACGTTCCCGATCGCCTGGCCCGGGATCCTCGTCGCGATGGTGATGTCGTTCCTGGCGTCCTTCGACGAGGCGCAGGGCACGTACCTGGTCGGAGCCCCGACGTACATGACGATGCCGACGGCGATGTACTCGCTCGTCCTGAACTCCCCGCGCCAGGTCTCGGCGGTGTTCGCGATCGCGCTGAGCATCCCGTCCGTGGTCCTGCTGCTGCTCGCCCGGAAGCACATCATGGGCGGCCGCCTCGCGGACGGCTTCCAGATCCGATGAAGCGACAGAACCCATGAAGCGACAGACCCCGATGACCCACACCAGCACGAAAGGCGACCAGATGACGGACCAGGCGCTCGTCGCGGAACGCGCTCCGGGCCTCCAGGCCGACGGCAGCACGACGGACCGGACCCGATCCGGCGGCCTCACCATCCGCGGACTGCGCAAGACGCTCGGCGGGCGCGACGTCGTCGCCGGCATCGACCTCGACGTCGCGAGGGGCGAGCTCGTCTCGCTGCTCGGGCCGTCCGGATGCGGCAAGACCACGACGCTCCGCATGGTGGCGGGGTTCCTGCCCGCCGACGGCGGCGTGGTGGCCATGGGGGACCGCGACGTCACGTCGCTCGGCCCGGAGCGCCGGCCGAGCGCGATGGTGTTCCAGAACTACGCGCTCTGGCCGCACATGACGGTGACGCAGAACGTCGCGTTCCCGCTGCGGACCCGACGGGTGCCGAAGCAGCGGGTCGCCGAGCGGGTGCGCGACGCGCTCGAGCTCGTCGGCCTGAGCCACCACGCCGGCTCGAAGCCGACCGCGATCTCGGGCGGTGAGCAGCAGCGCGTCGCCCTGGCGCGCGCCATCGTGCAGGAGCCCGACGTGCTGCTCCTCGACGAGCCGTTGTCGAACCTCGACGCGAAGCTCCGCGTGAGCGTCCGCGACGAGATCCGCCGCATCCAGCAGCGACTCGGCATCACGACCGTGATCGTGACGCACGACCAGGACGAAGCGCTCAGCATCTCCGACCGGATCGCCGTCATGCACGACGGCCGCATCGAGCAGATCGCGACCCCGACGGAGCTCTACGCCCGCCCCGCCACGAGCTTCGTCGCGTCGTTCATCGGCTCGACGAGCGTCGTCGCCGGCCGGTTCCTCGCGGGCACGTCGGTCAGTCCGACGGCGGCCGACACGGTCCTGGTCCGGCCCGAGCAGGTCGTGCTCACCGACGACTCGCCGATCCGTGCGACCGTCGCGCGGGTGCTCATGCGCGGGCACTTCGCCGAGGTGGTGCTCAGCACCGACGGCGCAGAGCTCCGCGCCTACGTCACCGGGCCACCGCCGACGGTCGGCACCGAGACCGGGGTGCGCCTGGGCGACGTGCTCGTCCACCGCGACGGCGTGCTGCTCGAGGTCGCCCGGTGAGCGCCGCCGTGTCGGCACCCGCCGACCAGGTGGTCGCCACCGGCCCGGACGGGAGGCCCGGCGTGCGTCCGCCACGGCTCGTCGCCCACCGCGGTGCGCCGCGCGTCCGGCGCGAGAACACGCTGCCCGCCATCGCGGTCGCCGAGGCGCTCGGCGCCGAGGTGATCGAGGTCGACGTCCGCCGCACCGCCGACGGCGTCGCCGTCCTGCTGCATGACGAGACCCTCGGCCGGATGTGGGGCGACGCCCGCCGGGTGGCCGACGTCGACTGGTGCGACGTCGCCCGGCTCGGCAACGGCCTCGACCGGATCCCGCGGCTCGACGGTGCGCTCGAACGGCTCGACGGCTGCCGGTCGGCCCTGCTCGTCGACCTGACGGACGCCGAGGACGCCCTGGTGGCCGCCCGGACCGTGGCCGGCTTCACCGGCTCCACGGTGGTGGCCTGGTGCGGGGCGCCGGCGGCGATGGCGGCCGTCCGTTCCGTGCTGCCCGACGCCGACGTCTGGCTGGCGTGGGAGTCGCTCGACCCGCCCGTGTCGGCGGACCTCGAGGCGCTCGACCCGTCGACGCTCAACCTCGACGTCGCGTTCCTCACACCGCGCACCGTCGAGGTCGCACACGCCCTGGGCCTGCGCGTCGCCGTCTGGACGATCGACGACGCCGAGCCGGCGGTCTGGGCAGCCCGGCTCGGCGTCGATTCGATCACCACGAACGACGTCGGTTCCATCGGAGCGGCCCTGTCCGCGGCTGAGCGCGACGGCTGGCCCGAGCGCGACCGCGAGCCCACCGAGACCGAGGTCGCCTCGCGCGCCCAGGCCCTGGCCCACCGCATCGCCCACGAGGTCATCGCCTACACGCGTGAGCACCCGGTCAGCGAGGTCCACACCAAGGCGAACCCCGCCGACCTGGTCACCGACGTCGACCGCCTGGTGGAGCAGCACGTCCGCTCCCGCGTGCGGATGGTCTTCCCCACGCACGGGTTCACCGGCGAGGAGTACGGCGAGGCCCCCGGCGACCGGCACCGCTGGTTCCTCGACCCCGTCGACGGCACCACCAACCTGGCCAACGGCGTGCCCTGGACCTCGATGTCGCTCTGCCTGACCCGTGGTGGCCGACCGCTCGTCGGTGTCGTCGCCGACCCCTGGCGCGGCGAGGTGCTCGAGGCCCGACGTGGCCGCGGCGCCACCCTGCGCGACCGCCAGCTCCGACTCGACGACACACCCCGGCCGCTCGCCGGCGCCGTCGTCGGCACCGAGCTCGACGGACACCGCCCCTGGCCGGGGTTCGGGGCGTTCCTCGACGCCCTGGCCGACCGGTCGTGCACCCTCCGGGTGCAGGGGTCGGGCACGTTGACGATCGCGCAGGTCGCGGCGGGGCGCGGGATCGGCGGCTGCGTCTCGGCGTTCAACCCGGTCGATCACGGGGCCGCGGTGCTGCTCGTGCACGAGGCCGGGGGCGTCGTGCTGACGCCGGCCGGCCCCGTCGAGGGCTTCCCGCCCGTGGGGGAGCCGTTCCTGGTGGCGCACCCTGGTGCCGCGGACGAGCTGCACGCGGTGTGGACGGCGGCGCTCGCCGCGGGGTGAGCCGCGGGGTGAGCCGCGGCGCGCACGGGGCCGGGAACCGTGCCCGGGGTGCGCAGGTGCGCACGGTGCGGACTGGAGGCACGGTGCCAGCCCGGCACGCGCCTCCCGGCCGACTCTGAGCGGGCGCTCAGTCACCGGACGCCCGGGGTTCGTAGTGTTGCAGTCCACGACGGGTCCGACCGGGCCCACCGTGCACCCGAAGGAGCATCGACCATGGGATTCCTCGACCGCCTGCTCGGACGTCCGGAGCGTGACCGATCCGCTGACGCGCAGCAGAACCAGTGGGGGCAGCCGCCGCAGCAGCAGCAGGGCTACCGGTACGGCCAGCAGTCGTACCAGCAGCCGGCGCCGTCCGCACCGCAGGGCGGCCAGTACGGCGTCCCGCAGTGGGGCGGTGCACCGACGCAGCAGCAGGGTGCGACGACCGACGACGAGCGTGCGGTCGAGCGCTACCGCTACCTGCTCCGCACCGCACCGCCGGAGCGCATCGAAGAGGTCCACGCCGAGGCCTTCGCCAAGCTGACCGACGAGCAGCGCCGCATGGTCTACGACGAGTTCACCCGGACCGCGCCTCCCGGTGAGGCGCCCCGGGGTGACGACCCCCGCTCGCTCGCCCAGTCGGCGACCCGCTCCGAGATCCGTCAGCCGGGCTTCATGGAGCGCTCGCTCGGCGGTGTCGGCGGTGGCGGACGCTTCGGCGGCCAGCGCGGCGGTCCGTCGTTCGGCAGCATGATCGGCGCCTCGATCCTCGGGACGGTGGCCGGCTACGTCATCGGTTCGGCGATCATGAGCGCGTTCCTGCCGGACCCCGGTTCGTTCGATGGCGGTACCGACGCTGCGGGTGACGGTGGTTCGGAGGACACTGGTGCTGAATCCGGCGATGCCGGGGCGTCCGACGGCGGCGCATCCGACGGCGGCGGCTTCGACAATGCGGGCTGGGGCGACAGCGGATCCGACTTCGGCGGTGGCTTCAGCGACTTCGGTGGTGGTGACTTCGACGTCTGAGTGACGTCCGTCGCTCCGCCGGACCCCCGGGTACCCACCGTGTCCGACGAAGGAGCGACATGGCCATCATCGAAGCCTCCGGGCTCACCAAGACCTACAAGTCGAAGTCCGGGCCGGTGCACGCGCTCGCCGGACTCGACCTGTCGGTGCCACAGGGCACCGTGAAGGCGCTGCTCGGGCCGAACGGCGCAGGCAAGACCACGGTGGTGAAGGTGTTGACCACCCTCATCACACCGGACTCGGGCACCGCGACGATCGACGGCATCGACGTGATCGCCGACCCGCAGGCCACCCGGCGGTCCATCGGGGTGTCCGGGCAGTACGCGGCGGTCGACGAGAACCTGACCGGGTTCGAGAACCTCGAGATGATCGGGCGGCTCTACCACCTGGGCCGCAGGACGGCGCGCGATCGTGCCCGGGAGCTCATCGACGTCTTCGACCTGTCCGAGGCCGGGGACCGACCGGTGAAGGGCTTCTCCGGCGGCATGCGGCGACGCATCGACCTCGCCGGGGCGCTGGTGATGAACCCGCGCGTGCTGTTCCTCGACGAACCGACCACGGGCCTCGACCCCCGCAGCCGGCTGGCGCTCTGGGGCATCATCGAGGACCTCGTGGTCGAGGGTGCGACGGTGCTCCTCACCACCCAGTACCTGGAAGAAGCCGACCGGCTCGCCGACGACATCGCGGTCATCGACGACGGGGCGGTCATCGCCGAGGGCACCGCGGACCAGCTCAAGGCGCAGGTCGGCGGGCACCGGGTGGTCGTCACCCTGGTCGACGATGCCGACGGCGACGCGGCGACCACGGTGCTGCGCCGCTCCGGGGTCGGTGAGGTCGAGACCTCGGGCGACGGCCGCACCCGTGCCATCGCGGTGGAGGCCGGTCCGGCAGCCCTGCAGCGCGTGCTCGCCGACCTGGGCGAGGCCGGCATCGAACTCCACGACGCCGGCATGCGACGACCGACCCTCGACGACGTCTTCCTCCGCCTGACCGGGCACGCCGCGACGGACGACGACGCCGGCGAACCCGCGGCAACCAAGCAGAAGGAGACGGCACGATGACCACCACGTCCCTCGCGCCGGGCCGCCAGCTGCCCGTCGTCGTGACCTCGCCGCTCGCCGTCTGGGTCGAGGACGGCTGGACCGTCACCAAGCGGAACCTCATCAAGCTCAAGCGGTCGCCGGACATGCTCGTGTTCGCCGTGCTGCAGCCGATCATGTTCGTGCTGCTGTTCAGCCAGGTGTACGGCGGCGCCATCCAGGTGCAGGGGACCGACTACACGCAGTTCCTGATGGCGGGGATCTTCGCGCAGACCGTGGTGTTCGGTGCGACGTTCTCCGGGTCGGCGATGGCGCAGGACCTGAAGGAAGGGCTGATCGACCGGTTCCGGACGCTGCCGATGTCGGCGTCCGCGGTGCTGGTCGGGCGCACCAACTCCGACCTCGTTCTGAACTCGATCTCGATGGCGATCATGATGCTCACCGGCCTGGCGGTCGGGTGGCGGGTGAACTCGTCGCCGCTCGAGTTCCTGGCCGGCATCGCCCTGCTGCTGCTGTTCAGCTACGCGTTCAGCTGGGTGATGGCGCTGCTCGGCATGAGCGTCAAGACGCCCGAGGTCATCAACAACGCCTCGTTCATGATCCTGTTCCCGCTGACGTTCATCTCGAACGCGTTCGTGCCGAGCGACACCCTGCCGCTGGTGCTGCGCGTGTTCGCGGAGTGGAACCCGGTGTCGTCGCTCGTGCAGGCCGCGCGGGAGCTGTTCGGCAACGTCGGGTCCGCCCCGGTGCCGGACATCTGGACGATGCAGCACCCCGTGCTGACCGTCCTGATCGGGATCGCCGTGATGCTCGTGGTGTTCGTCCCGTGGGCGGTGAACAAGTACACCAGGATCAGCGCGAAGTGAGACCGGCGTGGGCGCTCAGAGCAGCTTGCGCTGCAGCGCCCACGCGGTCAGCTCGTGCCGGTTCGACAGCTGGAGCTTCCGCAGGACCTTCGACACGTGTGTCTCGACGGTCTTCACCGAGATGAACAGCTCCGTCGCGACCTCCTTGTAGGCGTACCCGCGCGCGATCAGCCGCATGACCTCCTGCTCGCGGGCGGACAGGCGGTCCAGCTCGGCGTCGTGCTGCGCCGTCTCGCCGCTGACCGCTCCGAACGCGTCGAGCACGAAGCCGGCCAGGCGCGGCGAGAACACCGCGTCCCCGTCCGCCACGCGGGCCACGGCCTCGGCGACCTCGGCGCTCGACGAGCTCTTCGTGATGTACCCGCGGGCGCCGGCGCGGATGACCCGCACCACGTCGTCGGCAGCGTCCGACACGCTCAACGCGAGGAACCGGGTGTCCGGGTTCTCCGGCGCCGACCGCGTGATCACCTCGGCACCGCCGCCGCCGGCGCCGCCCGGCAGGTGCACGTCGAGCAGGACGACGCGTGGGCGGGTGGCCGCGACGAGCGCCACGGCCTCGTCGACGGTCGCCGCCTCGCCCACGACCTGGAGGCCCGGTGGCAGTCCGGCGCGCACGCCGACTCGGAAGATGGAGTGGTCGTCGACGATCGCGACGGTCAACGGGGCGGGCTCGGTCATGCGTGCTCCTCGTCCTGGGCCGCGGGTGCGAGCGGCAGGGTCAGCCGGACCTCGGTGCCGGTGCGCCCCGGCCCGGGCGCGATGGTCGCGTGGCCCCCGAGGCGCTGCATCCGGCCGACGATCGACTCGCGGACGCCGTACCGGCCCGCGGGCACCGCGTCGACGTTGAAGCCCGGGCCGCGATCGCGGATGCTGAGCTCGATCCGGTCACCGGCGGTCTCGACGTACACGCTCACGGTCCCACCGGCGTGCCGGGCGGCGTTGAGCATCGCCTCGCGGGCGGCGGCGACGAGGCCGTCCGGCAGGTCGCTGCGGGCGGGTCCGACCGCGATGACCTCGATGCGGGCGGGGTACTCGGCCTCGATGTCCACGGCGGCGTCGCGCAGCTGCGCGCCGAGGTCGCGCGTCGGTTCCGCCTGTTCCGTGAAGAGCCAGGACCGCAGCTCGCGCTCCTGCGCCCGCGCCAGCCGTGCCGCGTCCGAACCCGGCTCGGCCTTCTGCTGGATGAGGGCGAGGGTCTGCAGCACCGAGTCGTGCAGGTGCGCCGCGAACTCGGCCCGCTCGAGGTCGCGGACTCGGGCGGCGCGTTCCTCGGCGAGGTCGCGGACGAGCCGGACCACCCACGGGGCGACCACGACGGCGACCCCGACCAGGACGGCGACCGCGGCGGTCAGCACGGTCCAGACGTTCGGGCGGCTGCTCGTCGTGAAGAACAGCAGGATGCCGAGCACGACGAGCACCAGGGCTCCGAGCGCACGGACGACCAGGGCGGACGATCCGGCCGTGCGGACGTTGCGCAGCGCGTCGAACTGCCGCCAGGCGAGTGCGGCGCCCGTGACGACCACGACGCCGGGCACGACGACCTCGAGGGGCACGGCGGCGCCCATCCGTGCCGCGACGACGGCGCCGGCAGCGGCGAGCAGGGCCACGCCGAGCAGGATCTCGACGACCGGGGCACGCCGGGCGGACGCGGTGGTCTCGTCCTGGTCGACGTCGGCGCCCGGGGTCAGCACGGACTTGAGCGGCGCGCGCCCGGCGGTTGCCCCGGCGGCAGCGCTCGGCACGGTCGCCCAGAGCCAGGCGTAGAGCAGCAGGCCGGCGCCACCGCAGACCACCAGCACCGCGGTGGCGAGCCGGACGGCTCCGACCGGCAACCCGGTGTGCGCCGCGAACCCGCTGCAGACCCCGCCGACGACCCTGGGGGTCGGGCGCGTCATCGTCGCGGTGGCCATGGGGCAATCCTGGCACCGGAACGGCCGCCGCAGCAGGGTCCGGGGCCGGGATCAGGGACCGGTCAGGGGGAACCCCGATGGTGTCGGCGCAGCACTGCCGGGATGCTGGTGGCCATGACCGATCACCAGCACGACTCCGCTCCCGGCACCGCCGCCGGCAGCGCCGACTCGACGACCCGGTTCTTCGACTGGGTCCGCGGCCTCGGCATCGCGCGCACCGACGACCGCTGGCTCGCCGGCGTGTGCGGCGCCGTCGCCCGCCGCACCGGGCTCGACCCCCTCGTGGTCCGCGGCGTGACGATCGTCGTCGCGCTGCTGGGCGGGCCGGTCTTCCTCGCCTACGCGGCCGGCTGGGCGCTGCTGCCCGACACCGCCGGACGCATCCACGTCGAACGGATGATCCGCGGGGTCCTCGACCCGGCGCTCATCGCGATCGGCGCCTTCGTGGCGCTCACCTTCGTGCCCGCCGCCCGCGGCCTCTGGTGGCAGGGGGTCCCGGACGCCTGGGGGATGCCCGGCTGGCTCGAGGCGACCCTCGCCACCGCGTGGAGCATCGTGCTGGTCGGCGGGATCGTGTGGCTCATCGTGGTCCTGGCCCGACGCGGGGTGGACGGCGATCGGACAGCGGGCACCGGCACCGGCACCGGCGCTGGCACCGACCCGACCGCTGCCCCGCGAGGCGACTTCTGGACCAGCCCCGAGGAGCCGCGCCCGGCCCGGAACGCGTGGACCGCGGAGGCGACCGGCGCGCCGGACGCAGGACGGGCCTCCTGGCAGTGGGGTGCACCCGTGAGCCCCGAGGACCGGCGACGGCAGCACGAGGAGCGGATGCGCGCGGAACGCGAGCGCGCGTCCGAACGGCGGGCGGAGCGGGCCGAGCGGCGCCCCGGTGCTGCGTACGTCGCCGTGTCCCTCGGACTCGCACTCGTCGCCGGAGCCGGGGTCGCGTTCTGGGCACAGCAGGCCGGGTGGTCCGTCCCGGTCCTCGGGATCGCCGCGGCGCTCGCCGTGCTGGCGGTCGCCACGATCGTCGCCGGGGTCCGAGGCCGTGACGACGACGTGCTCGGACTGTTCTCCACGGTCGCCGCGGTCGCCCTCGTGGTCACCGGGGTTCTGCCTGCCGGCACCCAGGTCTCGCTGATCGGCGGCACCACGTGGCAGGTGGAACGGGCCGCCCCGGGGACCGAACGGAACTTCGCGATGCTGGCCGGCGGTCCGACGCTGGACCTCCGCGGGCTCGAACCGTCGGCGGTCGGGGGCGACGTGACCCTCTGGCTGGGCGCCGGCGGGGCCGATGTCCTGCTGCCGACCGACCTGCCGGTCCGGGTCCAGGTGAGCGGTGTCGGCTACGGGGTCGACACCGGCGGCGACGGCGACGGCGCCGGTGGGGTGCTCCGGACCACCACGCTCGAGAACCGAGCGGCACGCACCGCCGACGCGGACGAGACGACGACGGTGCACCTGTGGATCCTCGGCGGTGGCGTCGAGGTGCCGCGGGCGATCACGGTCGGCGAGTGAGGAACGGGACGATGACGACGGACAGTACGACCAACGACAGCCCGACGAACGACAGCCCGATGGACGACGGCACGACGAACGACGGGGCGACTGCGCCGGTGGCCGCGGACGGGCCCGCCCGCGGGCCTCGACACGGCGGTGCACGCTTCGGCACGATCCTCTGGGGCGTGCTGCTCCTGGTGTTCGCCGGCGCGATGGCCGTGAGTGCGCTGCCGATGTTCTCAGTGGACACCACGACCCTGCTGTTGGCCGCCTGCATCGCCGCCGGTGTGCTGCTGGTCGTGGCGGGGATGGTGGCCGCTCTGTCCCGCACACGGCGGTAGTCCGCCCGCTCCGTGCACAGGGCCGTCGAGGTGTGCACGGGGGTCACCCGGACGGCTTAGCATCATCCACGTGACCGCGACAGACGCCGAGCGGGCCGCCCAGCGCGACGCCACCGAGCAGCCCCTCGACCGCAGCACCCGCCTGCGCCGGTGGATGCTGCACGGGGCCGACCAGGGCGCCTCGCACCAGGGCCCGCACCAGGTCGAGGTCGAGAAGACCCACCCGTGGTGGCGGGTCATGTGCCTGACCGGCGTCGACTACTTCTCCACCCTCGGGTACCAGCCCGCCATCGCCGCGCTCGCCGCGGGTCTGCTGTCGCCGATCGCGACGATCGTCCTCGTGCTCGTCACGCTGTTCGGGGCGCTGCCGGTCTACCGCCGGATCGCCCACGACAGTTTCCGGGGCGCCGGGTCGATCATGATGCTCGAGAAGCTCCTGCCGTGGTGGGCGGGCAAGCTCCTCGTGCTGGTGCTGCTCGGGTTCGCCGTGACGGACTTCATGATCACGATGACCCTGTCGGCGGCCGACGCCACGGCGCACATCGCCGAGAACCCGTACACGCCGCACTGGTTCACCGAGATCCCGGTGCCGCTCACCCTGGCGCTGCTGCTCCTGCTCGGCATCGTGTTCCTGCGCGGGTTCAAGGAGGCCATCGGCATCGCGGTCGGGCTCGTCGCGGTGTTCCTCGCCCTGAACGCCGTGGTCATCATCGTCGCCCTCTGGCACGTGTTCGAGAACCCGATGGTGGCGAGCGACTGGTGGTCCGGGCTGACGGCGCAGCACAGCAACCCGCTCGTGATGGTCGGCATCGCCCTGATCGTGTTCCCGAAGCTCGCGTTGGGGCTCTCCGGGTTCGAGACCGGCGTCGCGGTGATGCCCCAGGTGCGCGGTGACGCCAGCGACGACACCAGCGACCGACCCGAGGGCCGGATCCGCGGCACCAAGCGGCTGCTGACCGTCGCGGCGCTCATCATGAGCTCGTTCCTCATCACGTCGTCGATCGTGACGACGTTCCTCATCCCGCAGCGCGAGTTCCAGCCGGGCGGCGGTGCGAACGGGCGTGCCCTGGCGTACCTGGCGCACGAGTACATGGGCGGGGTGTTCGGGTCGATCTACGACTTCTCGACCGTCGCCATCCTGTGGTTCGCCGGCGCGAGCGCGATGGCGGGGCTCCTCAACCTGGTGCCGCGGTTCCTGCCCCGCTACGGCATGGCACCGCAGTGGGCGCGTGCGGTGCGTCCCCTCGTGATCATCTTCACGCTCATCGCGTTCGTCATCACGATCATCTTCCAGGCCGACGTCGACGCCCAGGGCGGTGCCTACGCCACCGGCGTGCTGGTGCTCATCACGAGCGCAGCGGTCGCGGTGACGCTGTCCGCGCGCCGCAAGCAGCAGCGCAAGCGCACCATCGCGTTCGGTGTGATCTCGGTCGTGTTCGTCTACACCACGGTCGCCAACGTCATCGAGCGGCCCGACGGCGTGCGGATCGCGGCGATCTTCATCATCGCGATCGTCGTGGTGTCGCTCATCTCGCGCGTACGGCGTTCGTTCGAGCTCCGGGCGTCGTCGATCGAGCTCGACGCGATCGCCCGCCAGTTCGTCGAGGCCGACGCCGACCAGTTCAGTTCGGTCTGCATCATCGCGAACGAACCCGGTGCCGGCACGGCCGAGGCGTACCGGGCGAAGGGGCGCGAGGAACGCCGCGACTCCGGCATCCCGGCCCGCGTGCCGACGATGTTCCTCGAGGTCCTGCCGGCCGACTCCTCGGACTTCGAAGAGGACCTGGTGGTCGAAGGCCACGTCATCCACGGGTTCCGCGTGCTCAAGGTCCGTTCCGGCAACGTCCCGAACACCATCGCGTCGACGCTCCTCGCCATCCGCGACATCGCCGGGGTGGTGCCGAGCATCTACTTCGAGTGGAACGAGGGCAGTCCGATCCGCAACGCGCTGCGCTTCGTGTTCACCGGCGCCGGCGACGTCGCCCCCGTCACGCGCGAGGTCCTGCGCGAAGCGGAACCCGAGGTCAACCGACGGCCGAGCGTCCACGTCTCGTGAGCCACGGACCGGGCGCGGGGCGTGCCTCCGGGCCCGTCGGCGGCCTGGCGGCGATCGCGGTCGCCGCGGCGGTGTGGGGCACCACCGGGACCGCGACGCACTTCGCCCCCGGTGTGCCGGCGTTCGTGTTCGGTGCGGTGACCTTCGGGCTCGGCGGCCTCGTCCTCGCCGCGACCGCGGGCCGCGGCACACTGCGTGCCGTCACGCAGCGCCGGACCCGCGGCTGGGCGCTGCTCGGGGCCGCATCGCTCGTGGTCTACGCGGTCGCGTTCTACGCGGCCCTCGCCGACGCCGGGGTCGCGCTCGGCACGACCCTGGCCATCGGGTCGTCGCCCGTCTTCGCCGGCCTGGTCGAGTGGGTCGCCGACCGCAGACGCGTCACCCGTCGGTGGGTCCTCGCAACCATGGTGAGCGTGGTCGGCATGGTCGTCGTCACCCTCGCGCGCTCGGAGCACGACGGCGGCGGGCAGTCACTCGCGGTCGGCGTCGGCAGTGCCCTGGTCGCCGGTCTGACGTACGCGCTGTACTCGTGGGCGGTGGCGCGGGGGATGCACGCCGCGACGAGCCGGATGCCGATCGCCGTCGTCCGCGCGGAGTCCGACAGCATGCGCGTCGGCGGGGACGTCGGGGTCGCGGCGGCACGGGCTGCCCGAGGGCCGAACGAACGCGGGCTCGTCGGAGCGGTGTTCGGGGTGGCCGCGGTGCCGCTCGTCGTGCTCGCCGTGGTGGCGGGCGGGCCGTTCCTGGGCGACGCCGGCAACTGGCCGGTGTTCCTGTACCTGGCGCTGGTGCCGACGGTGATCGGGCACTCGCTGTACGCGCTCGGGCTCCGGACGGTGACGGCGTCGGTCGCGACGTTGCTGTCCCTGCTCGAGCCCGTCGTGGCCGCGGTGCTGGCGGTGCTCGTGGTGGGGGAGCGCCTGGGGCTCGGCGGATGGGCCGGGATCCTGCTGGTGGTGGCCGGGCTGTCCGTGCTGGCGCTGCCCGCGCGGCGCGCCGGCTGACCTGCAGCGACCAGCCAGCGGTGACGCCCGCGCGTCAGCCGTCCAGGATCTGGTCCCGCACCTTCCGCCGCAGCACCTTGCCGATCATCGAGCGCGGCAGGTCCTCGACCACGACGACCCGGCGCGGCACCTTGTACGCCGCCAGGTGCTCGCGCGACCAGGCCCGGAGCGCGGCGCCGTCGAACGCCGCGGGGTCCTTCGGCACGACCGCGGCGACGACCTGCTCGTTGCCGCCCTGCGTGATGCCGACGACCGCGACCTCCTTGACGCTGGGGTGCTTGAGCAGGGTGTCCTCGACCTCGGACGGCGACACGTTGAAGCCGCCGGTGATGATGAGTTCCTTCAGGCGGTCGACGATCCGGACGTACCCGTCGGCGTCGATCGCCACGATGTCGCCGGTGCGGAACCAGCCGTCGGGCGTGAAGACCTCGTCGGTGGCCTCCGCCTTGCCCCAGTAGCCGCGGAACACCTGCGGGCCACGGACCTGCAGTTCGCCGGGCTCGTCGATACCGAGCACCTTCGTGTCGTCGTCGGGGTCGACCACGCGCGCCTCGGTGGAGGACAGCGGCAGGCCGATCGATCCGAGTCGACGCTCGGGGGAGACCGGGTTGGCCATCAGGACCGGGGAGCACTCGGACAGGCCGTAGCCCTCGACCAGGTAGCCGTCGGTCCGGGCTTCCCACGGCTCGACGATGTCCTGCGACAGCGGCATGGCGCCGGAGATGCCGATCTCGATGCCCTTGAGGGACACCTTCGCCGAGTCCGCCGCGTGCTGCAGTCGGGCGTAGATGGGCGGCACGGCCGGCAGGAACGTCGGTGGGTGGCGCTTGATCGCCGTCAGGACGAGGGCGGGGTCGAACGCGGGGAAGAGCACGAGCCGTGATGCCATGCTCATCGCGAAGGTCAGGCAGAGCGTCAGACCGTAGGCGTGGAACATCGGCAGCACCGCGTACACGACGTTGTCGCCGCGGCGGATCTGCGGCACCCACGCCCGGGCCTGCGCGGCGTTCGCCAGCAGGTTCCGGTGGCTCAGCACCGCACCCTTCGGGATCCCGGTGGTGCCGGACGTGTACTGGATCAGCGCGACGTCGTCGGTGGCCGGCCGCGGGTGCCGCTTCGACAGCTTGCGGGTGTCCGCGAGGTCGTCCCACTTGACCGTGCCGCGCACCTTCGCCGTCAGCTTCGCGCGGGACTCCCGGGCCTTCGACACCGGCAGCGCCAGGGCGAGCCGGGTGCTCCGGGGCATGGCGCGGGTGATGTCGACCGAGACGATCGCGTCGAGGTGCACGTCGGCCGGGAAGTCCTGCAGCGTCGCGACGGACTTGTCCCACGCGATGGCGACCTTGGCGCCGTGGTCCTCGAACTGGTGGCGGAGTTCCCGCGGCGTGTACAGCGGGTTGTGCTCGACCACGATCGCGCCGAGCCGCAGCACCGCGTAGAACGCCACGATGTGCTGCGGGCAGTTCGGCAGGACGATGGCGACGCGGTCACCCGCGCCCACGCCGAGCTTCCGCAAGCCGTTCGCCGCGCGGAGGATCTGCTCCTCGAGGTCGGCGTAGCTCGTGGTGCGCTTGAAGAACTCGAGTGCGACCTGCCTGGGGAACTTCCGGGCCGACTGCTCGACCAGGTCGTACAGGGAACCACTCTGTTCCTCGATGTCGTGCGGGACCCCCGGGGCGTACGAGGCAAGCCAGGGACGAGGCGTGTCGATGCTCACCCGACCCAACCTAGTGGGCGACCCCCGTGCACGCTGGGAGGGCCACTTTGCGCGATGCCACCCCCGTACCCAGACGACGGACGGAACATGACGGCATGTCCACTGTCTCCGACGCCTTCCGGTCCCGCCTCAACCAGACGTTCACGGGTGGTTCGACCGGCACGGAAGCCTGGATGGACGACCTGGAACACGGCACCGACGCGGGCTTCTTCGGTCCGGGCTCCGCCACGTGGGCGGTGCACGGTGGCAGCCACGGCATCGTCGCCGGTGTGCGGGCACTGCTCGTCCAGGCGCTGCACCCCGGCGCGCTCGCCGGCGTCGCTGACCACTCCCGCTACCGCGAGGACCCGTTCGGTCGCCTGGCCGGCACCAGCCGGTGGATCGCGACGGTCACGTACGGCGACCGGCAGACCGCTCGCAGCGGCAGCGACTGGGTGCTCCGGCTGCACGAGCGGGTCCGTGGGCAGTACGTCGACGCGCACGGCACCACCCGCCCCTACGCGGCGAACGACCCGGACCTGGCGCGCTGGGTGCACCTCGCCTTCACCGACGCGTTCCTCCGCGCCGCCCAGCGCTGGGGCGGTCCGATCCCCGGGGGCGCCGACGCGTACGTGCGGGAGTGGGCCGAGGCCGGTCGCCTCATGCGCATCGTCGACCCGCCCGAGTCCGAGGCGGAGCTCCGTGCCCAGATGAACGGGTACCTCGACCGCGGCGAACTCCTGGTCGACTCGCGCACCCGCGACGTCGTCCGGTTCATCAAGGACCCGCCGCTGTCCCGCCTGCTGCGACCCGGCTACCGCGCGGTGTTCCAGGGCGCCGTGTCCACGCTCGATCCGCGGCACCGGTCGCTGCTGGGCCTCCGTGCGCCGATCGTCGGCCCGGTCGAACTGCCGGTGGTCCGCACCACGAAGCTCGTGCTCGACGGGATCGGGGCGGTGCTCGACGACCAGACCGCCTCCGAACGGGCCGCGCGGCGGCGTATCGCGCGCCTGCAGCGCACCGACGGCGGCGTGGTCGCCTGACCACGGCGGTCACCGCGACCACCTGACGGAGGGGAGGCACGGTGCCAGCCGGCTCCGTGCCTCCCGTCCGCTCGTGGGGGCGTCAGAAACCCGACGGCACCCGGGGTGTGTACGCGGACTCGAGCCGCGTGACCTCGTCGTCGGTGAGCCGCAGCGACGCTGCGGCCACCGCGTCGTCGATGTGGTGCTCCTTCGTCGCGCCGACGATGGGCGCGGAGACCGCGGGCTTGCCGGCGACCCAGGCCAGGGCGACCTGCGCCATCGGGACGCCGCGCTCCGTGGCGACGGCCTCGACCGCGTCGACGATCGCGCGGTTGGCGTCCTCGTCCTGCTTGTACAGGGTCTTGCCGAACTCGTCGGTCTGCGCACGCGAACCCGACCCGGAGGCGTCCCAGGGGCGGGTGACACGGCCGCGGGCGAGGGGGCTCCACGGGATCACGCCGACGCCGGTGTGCTCGCAGAACGGGAGCATCTCGCGCTCCTCCTCGCGTTCGAGCAGGTTGTACTGGTCCTGCATGCTCACGAACTTCGTCCAGCCGTGGCGCTCGGCGGTGTGCTGCATCTCGGCGAACTGCCACGTCCACATGCTGCTCGCGCCGATGTACCGCGCCTTGCCGGCCTTGACGACGTCGTGGAGGGCCTCCATGGTCTCCTCGATCGGCGTCACCGGGTCGAAGCGGTGGATCTGGTACAGGTCGACGTAGTCGGTGCCCAGCCGGGTCAGGGACGCGTCGATCTCGTGCATGATCGCCGCACGGGACAGTCCGGCGCCGTTCCGGCCGGGACGCATCCGGTTGAAGACCTTCGTGAAGACCTGGACGTCCTCGCGCGGAGCCAGTTCGGCGAGGAGTGTGCCGGTGATCTCCTCGCTGCTGCCGTCGGAGTAGACGTTCGCGGTGTCGAAGGTCGTGATGCCGGCCTCGAACGCGCGACGGACGAACGGGCGGGCGTCGTCGATGCCGACGCTCCAGGCGTGCGAACCCCGGTCCGGGTCGCCGTACGACATCATGCCGAGGACGACGCTGCTGATCTCGAGCCCCGAGTTGCCGAGGCGCTTCGTGTCGGTGGTCATGCTGCTCGTCTCCGCGGCGGTGCCGCTCGTGTCGGTGGTCATGCCGTCACTCTGGCATCGCGGCCTGTGACGGCGAGCAGGCGGACCTGGAGCGGGGAGTCCTCGGTGACGTCGACCGGGGGCGCGTACAGCCCGGTGGCGGCGAGGTCCTCGATCTGGGGCTCGAAGTACTCCCACACCGCGCGGACGAGCTCCTCGGGCAGGGCCTCCTCGGTGCCCGTCGCCCGGGCGAGGTCCCACGTGTGGATCGTGATGTCGCTCGTCTGCTCGGTGAGGTACTGCGCGGCGGGCACGACGTCGGTGCTGAGGTGCACGGGGGTGTCCTGCGGGGCGTTCCGCCAGGCGTCGGTGGCCGCCGTGGCGAACCGGTGCCACTCGGCCACCAGGTCGTCACCGATCGGCTCGAGGTCGGCCTGGGCCTGGGCGTAGTCGCACCCGGTCAGGAGCTTCGGGATCCAGCGCTGCTCGTCGACGACGTGGGCGACGAGGTCGCGGGTGGTCCACTCGGAGTCGGGGGTGGGAGCGTCCCAGTCGGTGACGGCGGCGACGCGGCGGCCGAACTCGGCTGCCGCGAGGGCCTGCATCGCGATCCAGTCGGTGGCCATGGTGGTGCTCCTGTTCGTCGTGCGGGCGTGTGCGCTGGTGCTGGTGCTCTTGGTGCTGGTGCTGGTGCTTGGTGCTTGGTGCTTGTCGTGCAACTCGGGGTGTGGAGTGTGGATTCCCCTCGCCTCGTCGCACGTGCCAACGTTACGCGGCGGCAGCGCTCGGCCGCCCGTCCCCGCTGTCTGCCCTGCCCTTGCTCGCTTTCGTGCCCCTGCTCGCCCCCGTGACCCGTTTGTGCCCCCGTGTGCCCCGTGTGCCCCCGTGCTCGTCGTTGGGGGTCCTTGCTCGTCGTTGCTCGTCCTCGCGCGTCCTTGCGCGAGCGGGCGAAATGCCGCGCTGCGTCCCCGCCGTGTCCCGGGCATTCCGCCCGCTCGGCCGCGCTTCCGATCTCGGCCGGGGTCGCTCGCGTCCTCCGCTCGGGTCCTTGCGCGAGCGGGCGAAATGTCCGGCGTGCCACAGGGACCGGCGTGGTGTTTCGCCCGCTCGTGGCGTCCGACACGGGCGCCGGCGTGGGCGTGATCGCGGGGACCGGCGTCGACTTCGGTGCCGGCATCGGCGAGCGGGCGGAATGCCTGACGAGCCAGGACGAGGCTCCGTGGTATTTCGCCCGCTCGTGGTCGGGGGAGCGGTGCCGACAATGAAGAACGCCCCGACTCCGTGCGGAGTCGGGGCGTTCTTCTCGGGTTCGGGGAGTGCCGTTCGGTGCCCTCAGGCGGGCAATGCGTCAGAGGTGGGTCAGGCCGCCTGGAGGACGAACTGGACGTCGAGGTTGATCGTGACGTCGTTGCCGAGCGTGAAGCCGCCGGCCTCGAGCGCCGCGTTCCAGTTCACACCGAACTCGGTGCGGTCGATCTTCGTCGTCGCCTCGGCACCGAACTTGACCTGGCCGTAGCCATCGGTGGTGAAGCCGCCGAGCTCGGCCTTGAGGACGACCGGCTTGGTGACGCCGCGCAGGGTCAGGTCGCCCGCGATGTGCAGGTCGTCGCCCTTCGCCTCGATGCTCGTGGAGCGGAAGGTCAGCTGCGGGTGCTCCTCGGTGAGGAAGAAGTCGCTCGTCTTGAGGTGCTGGTCGCGCTGCTCCTGGCCGGTGTTGATCGACGCGACGTCGATGTTGGCCTCGACGGTCGACTCGAGCGGGTTCTCGGCGGTGACGACGGTGGCGTCGAACGTCTCGAACTTGCCCTTGACCTTGCTGATGGCGAGGTGGCGAACCGAGAAGGTGACCTCGGAGTGGGTCGGGTCGATCTTCCAGGTGCCGGTCTTGTAGCCGGGAACGGTGTCAGCGGTGAGCGTCATGGTGGTCCTTCTTCCGAACGAGAGTCTGCGGTGCGACGCGTTCCATGCGCCTGCATCGAGTTGATACTACGACAGTGTGCACCGTTTTGGTTGAAGCGTCAACCATTGTTCACCCAAGGGTCGCAAACCGCGTGTCGTGGGCTCCTCTGGTTCCGACCTCGAGCAGCCGACGGATGCGGTGCACGAAACGCTCGACACCGTGAGCCAGGTCGTCTGCTGTCGCTCTGACGAGCCACCAGTCCACGTCCTTCAGGTGTTCCCCGCGCGTCAGGTCCTTCCGGAAGGTCGCGGGATCGGTGCGGTGCAGATCGCTCTCGTACTCGATCGCGACCCTGGCAGCGGGGTAGGCAAGGTCCACACATGCGATCCACTGCCCGTCGACGACGACATCGTGGTTGAGCGACGGCTCTGGGAGCCCGCGACGAACGAGTGCCAGCCGTGTCCGGGTCTCTCCGGGAGACCGAGATCCCCGCCGGATCTCGTCGAGCGCGAGGCGGAGCTTCACGATGCCGCGCATCCCTCGTCGTCGATGGACGGCCTGGGCGAGTTCGTCGAGCGTCGCCCAGCCGAGCCACCCCACGAGCGCATCGCCCGCGACGATGAGTTCGTCGAGCGTCAGCATCGAGCCCAGTGCGACGAACGTGTCGGCCGGAGTGGTCAGCGGGACCCCTCGTGCGATCGTCGCGCGGACCGATCCGTACCGCGCCCGGTGGCCGACCGTGCCGCCAACCCGGAGCGCTTGGTCGATCCCGATCGTCGTGACGTGCAACCGCTGGTCGCGTTCGAGACGACGGGGCAGTGGGATGCCGATGATCGCTGCTGCGGTGACGTGGCTGAACACCTGATCGGGGCGGAGTCGAGGAGCGAGTGCTCTCGCACGTTCATCTACGGCCTCAGGCGGGAACGCCGATCGGATTCCGTGGAACGGGCGGACGAGATCGCGAGCATCGAGTCGGCCACGCGACACGCCTCGATGCAGCGCATCCCGTACTCGGAACGAAGCGTCGCGGAGTGCCATCGGGAGTCGGCGTCTTGCGGTCATCTCCACAGCGTGACGGCGAGCCGATCCCGAGGGGGAGAGTCGGGCCTCCTTTGTGGACGGCTTGCCCGCTCTCGCCGCTGTGGAGGGACGGCTGTTCCTGCGAGCGGGCGAAACACCGTGCCTGCCGCCTGGCCGCACGGCGATGTTTCGCCCGTTCGCCGGGTGGAGGCGATCGAAGGGAGCAGGAAGCCACAGCCCGGGGTCGTCCTTCAGACGAGCGGGCGAAATGTCTGGGTGCGCTGGCGAGAGCACCGTGGCATTTCGCCCACTCGCGGATCCCGACTCCGACCCCGGCCTGACCTCGGACTCGGACTCGGGCTCGCACCCATTCCGCCGCACCCCGCACCCCGCACCTCCAGCCCGCGCCACACCCCCCCACCCCCCCCGACAGGCACTCGCGGGACCCCTCACGCCGCGGCGGGAGCCAGTAGCGTCGGGGCCATGGAATTCAGGTACCTGGGCAACTCCGGACTCAAGATCTCCGAGATCACCTACGGCAACTGGCTGACGCACGGCTCGCAGGTCGAGAACGACGTCGCCACCCAGTGCGTGCGGGCAGCGCTCGACGCCGGCATCACCACGTTCGACACCGCGGACACGTACGCCAACACCGCCGCCGAGACCGTCCTCGGCGAGGCGCTCAAGGGCGAGCGGCGCCAGTCCCTCGAGGTCTTCACGAAGGTCTACTGGCCGACCGGCCCGAAGGGGCACAACGACGTCGGCCTCAGCCGCAAGCACATCATGGAGTCGATCGACGGCTCGCTCGAGCGACTGCAGACCGACTACGTCGACCTCTACCAGGCGCACCGCTACGACTACGAGACCCCCCTGGAAGAGACGATGCAGGCCTTCGCCGACGTCGTCCGCCAGGGCAAGGCGCTCTACATCGGCGTCAGCGAGTGGTCCGCCGAGCAGATCCGCGCCGGTGCCGCACTCGCCAAGGAGCTCGGTTTCCAGCTCATCTCGAACCAGCCGCAGTACTCGATGCTGTGGCGGGTCATCGAGGGCGAGGTCGTCCCCGCCTCGAAGCAGCTCGGCCTGTCGCAGATCGTCTGGTCGCCCATCGCGCAGGGCGTCCTGACCGGCAAGTACAAGCCGGGTCAGCCCCTGCCCGAGGGCTCGCGCGCCACGGACGAGAAGGGCGGCGCGGACATGATCAAGCGGTTCATGCGCGACGAGGTCCTCGAAGCCGTGCAGCGCCTGCAGCCCGTCGCCGACCAGGCCGGCCTCACGCTCGCGCAGCTCGCGATCGCGTGGACCCTGCAGAACGAGAACGTCGCGTCGGCCATCGTCGGCGCCTCGCGTCCGCAGCAGGTCACGGACAACGTCAAGGCCGCCGGAGTCAAGCTCGACGCGGACGCCCTCGCGGCGATCGACGAGGCACTCGGCGACATCCCGGAACGGGACGCGTCCAAGAACGTGTCCCCGTCGTCGCGCCCCGCGTAGACGCGACCGACCGACGGACGGGAGGCCCGGTGCCAGCTGGCACCGGGCCTCCCGTCCGTCGTCCCCGCGCCGCTGACCACCGCAGCTGACGGATCGTCAAGATGAACGGCATGTGTCGTGTATCTGGCAGGGGCCTGGCAAAACACGTACCCCACCCAAACCACCCACCCAGGCCCCCCGAATCGGGGGCATGACCCGAACTGATACCCCCGTTCTGGTGTCACCCGACACCGGTGCGGAGCGGACCGTGCGCCCTGGCGCGGTCCCACGCCTGCTCGCCACCGCGAGGCAACTCGCGTCGTTCGGCACCATCGGTGCCGTCTGCTTCGTCATCGACCTGGGCGTCTACAACCTGCTCCGCGCCACCGTCATGTCGGACGGTCCCATCGCCGCGAAGATCGTGTCGGCCATCGTGTCGACCTCGGTCGCGTGGATCGGCAACCGCTTCATCACCTTCCGTGCCCAGCGCCAGACCGGCCGCCGCGAGACCGTCCGCGAGGGGTTGCTCTTCGCTGCCACGAACCTCGTCGGCCTCGGCATCGCCGCTGCCTGCCTGTTCGTCTCGCACTACGTCCTCGGCTTCACGTCCACCCTCGCCGACAACGTCGCCGGCAACGGCGTCGGCCTCGTCCTCGGCACCGCGTTCCGCTTCGCCGCGTACAAGGCCCTCGTCTTCCGGTCCACCGACACTCGTCCGAAGGGGTTCCCCGAATGACCATCCCAGCCGCGTTGCTGACGGCCGCAGGGCCGCTGCTCCAGCCCGACGAACGCCCTGGCACGACCGGGGACGTCCCGAACCGTGGGACCACGGACGTGCCGACGGGAGGCTCGGGGCAGCTCCCACAGACCGCCTGGTCGCTGGGCGAGTGGCTCGGCTACTCGACCCTCATCGCCCTCTCCGTGCTGCTCACGATCATCGCGTTGACCACCCTCTGGTGGATGCTGCACGCCTGGCGGTCCCGGGACGCGCTCAAGTCCACCAGCTTCAGCCAGACCCCGCTCCCGGCGGCGCACCGGTTCACGCTCCTGGTGCCCGGTCGGCACGAGCAGGACGTGATGGGGCAGACACTCGACATGCTCGCGACCCAGGACCACCCCGACTTCGAGATCATCGCGATCGTCGGGGAGGACGACCCGGAGACCGACGCCGTCGTGCGTGCCGCGGCGGCTCGGCACCCCTCGCTGATCAAGGTCGTGGTGGACGACACCCTGCCGAAGAACAAGCCGAAGGCGATGAACCTGGCGCTCCAGCACGCGACGGGTGACATCGTCGGCGTGTTCGACGCCGAGGACGAGGTCTACCCGCGGCTGCTCTCCCTCGTCGACTCGCGGTTCCAGGAAACGGACGCCGACGTGGTGCAGGGCGGCGTCCAGCTGATGAACTTCAAGTCGAGCTGGTGGTCGCTCCGGAACGTCCTGGAGTACTACTTCTGGTTCCGCTCGCGCCTGCACTTCCACGCCGGGTCCAAGTTCATCCCGCTCGGGGGCAACACCGTCTTCGTGACGCGCTCCCGCCTGGAGTGGTCGAACGGCTGGGACGCGCACTGCCTCGCCGAGGACTGCGAACTCGGCGTGCGGCTCTCCGCCGACGGCGCGAAGGTCGTCGTCGCCTACAGTCCCGAGGCCGTCACCCGTGAGGAGACCCCGCCGACCTTCGCCTCGCTGCTCAAGCAGCGCACGCGGTGGAACCAGGGCTTCCTGCAGGTGCTGGGCAAGGGGGAGTGGAAGAAGCTGCCGTCCTTCCGGCAACGGTTCTTCGCCCGCTACATGCTCACCATGCCGTTCATCCAGGCGGCCACCGGACTGCTCATCCCGCTGAGCGTCCTGATGATCCTGTTCGTCAAGGTGCCGACGGCGATCGCCCTCGTGTCGTTCGTGCCGGTGGCACCGACGCTCATGCTGCTCGCCGTCGAGGTCGTCGGGCTGAACGAGTTCGGCCGCCTGTACGGCGAGAAGGTCCGGCTCCGCGACTACGTGCGGCTCGTGCTCGGCCTGGTGCCGTACCAGGTGTTCCTCGCCGCCGCGGCGGTCCGGGCAGTCGTCCGGCACGCCAAGGGACAGAACGGGTGGGAGAAGACCGAGCACACCGGTCAGCACCGCAACGGACAGGTCATCGGCTTCGCCTCGGACCTCGACGGGTCGGGCGCGGCGTCGTCCTCGGTCACCGGATCGGGCGCGGCGTCGTCCGACCGTGCGTTCGCCGGCACCACCACGGGAGGCACCCGATGACCGCCAGCATCACCGACACCACGGGCATCCCGATCCGCGGTGCCGCCGCAGCACACCGCTCTGGCATCGGGGCGTGGTTCCGACGGCACGCAGCCAGCCTGACGTGGTTGCTGCCCGTCGTCGCGGTCACCGTGCTCGTCCAGGCCTGGAACATGTCGGGCACGCCGCAGCGCATCGACGACGAGGGGACCTACACCGCCCAGGCGTGGGCGATCACGAACCTCGGCGAGCTCACCCACTACACGTACTGGTACGACCACCCGCCGCTCGGATGGATCCAGATCGCCGGGTACACCGGGCTGACCGGGGCGTTCGCGCGGTACCCCTTCGCGGTGGAGGCCGGGCGCGAGGCCATGGTGTTCTTCTCCGCCGTCTCGAGCATCCTGCTGTTCGTGCTGGCCCGACGTCTCGGTGCCGGACGGATCACGGCGGCCGCGGCCGGACTCGTCTTCGCGCTGTCACCGCTCGCGCTGCAGTACCACCGCACCGTGTACATCGACAACGTCGCGACGCCCTGGCTGCTCGCTGCGTTCGTCCTCGTGCTGAGCCGTCGCCAGCAGCTCGCCGGGTTCGCCGGTGCCGCTGCCTGCCTCGGCATCGCGGTGCTGTCCAAGGAGACCTACCTGCTCGCGCTGCCGTTCCTCATCTGGATGGCCGTGCGTCGCGCCGACACGAGCACCCGCCGGTACACGCTCAGCGTCGCCGGGGCAGTGCTCGTGCTGATCGGCGGCGGCTACCTGCTGCTCGCCGCGGTGAAGGGCGAACTCGTGCCGGGCAACGGACGAGTCAGCCTGTGGGAGGGCGTCACCTACCAGCTCGGGTCGCGGACCGCCTCCGGATCGGTGTTCGACGTGGGCAGCCTGGCGAACGAGGCCGCCGCGCAGTGGTGGGCACTCGACCCGGTGTTCATCGTGCTCGGCTCGGTCGCGGCCTTCGTCGGGCTCTTCCTGCGACGGGTCCGACCGATCGCCGCGATGCTCGTGTTCCTGCTCGCGGTGATGTTCCGGCCGAACGGGTACCTGCCGGTGCCCTACGTCATCATGCTCATCCCGTTCGCAGCGCTCCTCGTCGCGTACACCGTGGAGCGTGCCGTCCTGACGATCGCCGGTCGGGTCCACACCCGGGGCCGGTTCGGCCCGAGGGCCCGGCGCGGCCTCGGCATCACCTGGGCCGTCGTCACGGCTGCGGCGCTCGTCGTCGCGGTGCCGCTGTGGGGGACACAGCTGCGCGGGTTCCTGCTCGGCAACCTCGACCTGCCCATGCAGCAGGCCGAGCGGTGGGTGGGCGACAACGTGCCGAAGTCCTCGCGTCTGCTGGTCGACGACGCCATGTGGGTCGACCTCGTGGACGATGGCTTCGCCCGCAACAACGTCGTCTGGTACTACAAGCTCGACACCGACGGAGCGGTGGAACGGCAGTCCCCGAACGGCTGGAAGGACTCGGACTACGTCATCACGACGGACTCCATGCGCACCGGCGGCAACTCGTCCACCGACGTGCGGCAGGCGATCGAGAACTCCACGGCCGTCGCCACCTTCGGTACCGGTGACCAGCAGGTCGAGGTCCGCCGGATCCACGCCGAGGGAGCCAGTGCCGCCGAGACCGCGATCACCCGGGCCACCGACGTCCGCAAGACCCTGGGGACCGAGCTCGCCTCGAACCCGGCCCTGCGTGCGGACGACGGCACGAAGTCGCAGTTCCGCGCCGGACAGGTCGACTCGCGGGCGATGATCGCGCTCGGACAGGTACTCGCCGACCAGGACGTGCGGGTCAGCCGCTTCACCCCGCGCACCGGGGAGACCGGCCAGCCGTTCCGGACCGTCGTACTGCACACGAGCGACGACGCCTCGGCTGCCCGGGTCCTTCGGACCTTCGACGCCATGTCCGAGGCGTTCCGGCCGGACTCGGTCGAGCGCGAGGGAGCACGGCTCACGGTGACGTACGCCCCGGCCGACCCGACGACGACCGCGACGAGCGCCTCGTGACCCGCGATCGCTCGGCCGGGCCGGTCGAGCTGGCGGCGGCCGCGCTGACGTCCCGCGAGCGGGCGAAATGCCCGGAGGCCTCCGGCGCGGACCCCGGTATTCCGCCCGCTCGCCGGATCGGCCGCGATGACCCTCACCGCGAACGCGTCGGGGCGGAACGCCCGTTGGACGAGCGGGCGAAATGCCCGGGCGGCTCCGGCGCTGACCCCGGTATTCCGCCCGCTCGCGCGGCGGCGGCCGCTCGCCCGGGGCGCGCACGAACCGTACGAACCGCACGAACCGCACGGCCGGCACGAACCGCATGGACCAGATGGTCCGCACGAGCCGCACGGCCGGCATGAACCGTACGAAGCGCACGAACCGCACCTCGACACGACGACCGCACGCCAACCGCACCTCGACCCGAAGGAGCACCATCATGACCGCACACACCACGAACCGCCGCCGCACCGTCGTCGTCGGCGCGCTCACCGCCACACTCGTCGCCGCGACCGTCGGGCTCGCCGCCCCGCAGTCCGCCTCCGCCGCGACGGCCGACCAGGGCTGGCTCCGCGTCGGACACCTGTCGCCAGACACGAAGGGCGTCGACGTCGAACTGTCCAGCCTCGCCGGGGGCAAGACCGTCTTCGAGCTCGACGACGTCACGTACGGCCAGGTCAGCCCCTACGAGAAGCTGCCGGTCGGCACCTACGTCCTGTCGATGCGCGCCGCCGACGCCCCGGACTCCACGCCTGTCATCTCCACCGACGTCACCGTGCAGGAGGGCGACGCGAGCACCGTCGTCGCCTACGGCAAGAACGACGGGCTGAAGACGACCGCGTTCACCGACGACCTGCAGCAGCCCGGCGACGGCAAGGCGAAGCTCCGGCTCGTGCAGGCCGCCACCACCGCGAAGCGGGTCGACGTGCAGACCTCCGAGGGGACCCCGATCGCCGAGGACGCCACCTTCGGCACCGCCACGAAGTACGCCACGGTCGACGCCGGCAAGTGGTCGCTCGACGTCTCCGGCAGCGGTCAGCAGGGCACCGCCAAGGTGGACCTCGCCGGCAACACCGTCTCGACCCTGTTCGTCCTCGACGACAGTGAGGGCAACCTGACGGTCGTGCCCGTGACGGACGCTGCGGCGACCGCCGCCACCCCGTCCGGCGGTGTGCAGACCGGCGGTGGCGGCGCAGCCGCCGACCGGCCGGTGACCGAGGCGGTCCACGCGGCCGTCGCGATGCTCCGCTCGCTGTTCCGCTGACGCCCCGGACTGGAGGCACGGATCACGTGCGCCGCACGGCCCACGTGATCCGCGCCTCCCCGTCGACCCCCACCACCATCCCCGGAGAGGCAGGCCAGCATGACCCGCAGGACCTGGATACCGGTCGCCGCCGCGGCGGCGGTCATCGTCGCCGTCGTGGTCGCGATCGTCGCCGTCCGCCCCTGGTCGTCGAGCACCACGACCGCCGACCCCGGCACGGCGACCCCGACCTCGACCACCGCGCCCGACGCGACGCGCTCGCCGCAGCAGCTGCGGTCCGCGTTCCTGGACCGCTACGTCGAGGGCGGTCGCGTCGTCCGCACCGACCAGGGCGGTGACACCGTCAGCGAGGGGCAGGCGTACGGCTTGCTCATCGCCTACGCGAACGACGACCGTGCGCGCTTCGACGCGATCTGGGAGTGGACGGAAGCGCACCTGCTCACCGACGACGACCTGCTGGCGTGGCGGTGGACGTCCGATCAGGGCGTCGCCGACGAGCAGTCCGCGAGCGACGCCGACCTCGACGCAGCCCGGGCCCTGGTGCTCGCGGGGAAGGCCTGGGACGACGACCGGTACACCGCCGCGGGCAAGCGCATCGCGGCGGCGATCCTCCAGCACGAGACTGCCCGGACCGACCTCGGCACGATCCTGCTGCCCGGACCGTGGGCGGATCAGGAGCCCTACCGGTACAACGCCTCGTACGCCTCGCCCGCGGCCTTCTCGGTGCTGGCGGACGCCACCGGGGACGACCGCTGGAACGCGCTGACCCGGGGTTCGCGCGCTGTGACCGCGGCCGTACTGGACGCCTCCGACCTGCCCAGTGACTGGTCCCAGGTGCACGCCGACGGATCGGTGGACCCGATGCCGGCCGTCGGTGGCGACGGGCGAGTGCTCTACGGGTACGACGCGATGCGGACGCCGCTCCGGTACGCCGAGGCGTGTTCGGCGCCGGACCGGGAGCTCGCGGCGGCACTCGCGCCCACACTCGGACGGACGACCCAGCTCGCCTCGCAGCTCGACCTCGGTGGCACCCCGGTGACGCGGGACACGAACGCGCTGGCCTACACCGCGCGGGCCGCGGCCGAGCAGGCCGCCGGTTCCTCCGGTGCGGCTGCCGCCGACCTCGAGCGGGCCGACCGGACGGCGGCGACCACACCGACCTACTACGGGGACGCCTGGTTGGCGATCGGTTCGACCATGCTGACCTCCGAAGTGCTCGGGGGTTGTGCCGGCGACGTGGGAGGCGGCTCGTGAGCGGCCGTCGGAGCGCCGGGCGCGTCTCGGCCGTCCGGCGCCGAGGCGTGGTGATCGGTGCCGTGGTCGCCGCAGTCGTGGTGGTCGGGGGTGTGGCCGGGGTGGCGGTCGCGTCGACCATCGGCGGTGGTGCGTCGTCGTCCCCGCCGCAGTCCTCGTCGTCTCCGCCGCAGTCCTCGTCGTCTCCGTCGCAGTCGTCGTCGTCTTCGTCTCGTTCTTCTTCGTCGTCCTCGGGTACGGGCATCGAGGGGTTCCAGGACCCGGCCGCACCGCAGGCCCGCTCGACGGCCACCCCGGTCAGCGTGTCGATCCCCGCCATCGGGGTGCGGTCCTCGCTCGAGGACCTGCACCGCGGCGCGGCCGGGGAACTCGACCCGCCCGTCGACTGGGACAGCGCGGGCTGGTTCAGCGACGGGATCGTCCCCGGCGAGGTCGGCCCCGCCGTCATCGCCGGTCACGTCGACAGTCCCACGAGCGCCGCGGTGTTCTTCCGGCTCGACGAACTGGTCACCGGCGACGAGGTCCACGTCCGGATGTCCGACGGCAGCACCCGCACCTTCACCGTCGACCGTTCCGAGCGCGCCGCGAAGTCGGCGTTCCCGACGAGCGACGTCTACGGCCCCACCCCCACCCCGCAACTCCGACTCATCACCTGCGACGGCACGTTCGACACCGCCACCGGGCACTACACGGACAATCTGATCGTGTTCGCAGACCTGTCGTCGGATTGACCCAACAAGCCCGCGATACATTCGATGTGGAGCACGAGGAGCACCATGAGCGAGACCCTGGTCATCATCCCGACCTACGACGAAGCCGAGAACGTCCGGCCGATCGTCGAGCGCACGTTGGCCGCGACCGACGACTCCGTGCACGTGCTCGTCGTCGACGACAACTCGCCCGACGGCACCGGCGACATCGCGGAGGCCATCGCCCGCGAGACCGACCGGGTGCACGTCATGCACCGCACCGTCAAGGACGGCCTGGGCGGCGCGTACCTGTCCGGCTTCGCGTGGGGCCTGGAACACGGCTACGCCAAGCTCGTCGAGATGGACGCCGACGGCTCCCACCACCCCGAGTACCTGCCCTGGATGCTCGAGCTCGCCGACTCGAACGACCTGGTGCTGGGCTCCCGGTGGATCAAGGGCGGCAAGGTCGAGAACTGGCCCTGGTACCGGCTCCTGCTCTCCCGCGGCGGCAACCTGTACACGCGTCTCGCCCTGGGCATCGCCGTGCGCGACGCGACCGGTGGGTTCCGGGTGTTCACCTCGCGGGCGTTCGAGCGGATCGACCTCGCCGGCGTCGCGTCGAAGGGGTACTGCTTCCAGGTGGACCTGTGCTGGCGTGCCCTCGAGGCGGGCTTGCGGGTCGTGGAGACGCCGATCACGTTCACCGAGCGGGAGTTCGGCGTCTCGAAGATGAGCGGCAACATCGTGCGCGAGAGCCTGGCACTCGTGACGAAGTGGGGCATCGACCGCCGGATCCGCGAGACCCGCTCCCTGGTCAAGGACCACCGCAAGCTGCCGTCCGTGCGGAAGAACGCGCATGCGGTCGCCGACCACGCGGGCTGAGGCCGAAGACACGCGAACGCCTGCACACACGAACGGCGACGGACCCGGGGGTTCGTCGCCGTTCGTGTGTGCAGCCTGCGGCTCGCTCGCGCAGCCCGCGGTCGGCTAGCGGAGCACGACCACGCCGCGGCCACGGAAGCGGACGACGCCGGCATCGACCTCGATGGCGCCGAAGCCGTAGAGCTCCTCGCCCACGGCGTCGGGCACCGGGACCTCGGCTGCGTCGTCGGCGAGGTTCACCACGACGTGCACCGGTGCCACGTCGGGGCCGAGCAGCCCGCGCGTGAGCACGAGCCAGCGGCGGTCCTCGTCGAAGCGGACGGCGTTCGCCTCGTAGCGGTGGTCGACGAACGCCTGGTCCGTGCGCCGCAGGGCGATGAGCACCCGGTAGGCACGCAGGATCGCCGCACCGCGCTCCGAGCTGACGTCGGCCCAGTCGAGCTTGGAGTTGGCCCGTCCGGGTCCGGCTCGTCCGGCACCGGCTCCCGAGCCCGAGGCCCCGGCAGCACCCGCTGCCGACGTGCCCGCACCGGCCGCACCGAAGTCCGTCGCGCAGCGACAGGCCGAGGCCGAGGCC
>NZ_CAJCKD010000017.1:0-73215 GCF_903970855.1 Curtobacterium sp. ME12 | reverse complement strand
GTACCGGGCCTCCCGTCTCGGCCGTCACCCCGCTGGCGCGGTGCGCCGGTACCGGCTGGTGGGGTCCGCCTCCGGACCGTCGTGGTGGCGGCCTACTGCACCGTGACGGTCTTCGTGCCGAAGCTCTTGTAGGTGCCGCTCGGCAGGTCCTGGAAGTAGACGCGCACGGTGTGCGTGCCCTTCTTCACCCCGGTGAACTTCCGCGACAGTCCGACGTCCGATCCCCAGTCCGGGTGCACGGCCTGCACGTCGGTGCGGGTCGCGTTGACCGTTCCGGGCGCGACGGCCACGCCGTCCAGGTGGATCTTGTACTTGACCGGGTCCCAGACGTCCGGGTCGATCGCCCAGCCGGCCACGGTGATGGTGCCCGTGCCGCCGGTGACGGACTCGTACAGGCCCTTGGCCGATCCGGTCTTGCCCGTCTTGCCGGTGGTGGGCGGATCGGTGACCGTCACGCTCTTCGTGCCGAAGCTCTTGTACGTGCCGCTCGGCAGCTCCTGGAAGTACACGCGCACGGTGTGGGTGCCGGCTGCCAGCTCCGGGATCTTCAGGGCGAGTCCCACGTCGGAGCCCCATGCGGGGTGCACGGCCTCGACGTCGGTCCGCTTCGCGTTCGCGGTCCCGGGGGCGATGGCGACACCGTCGACGTGGATCTTGTAGGCGACGGGGTCCCAGACGTCGGGGTCGATCGCCCAGCCGCGCACGGTGGCACTGTTCACGCCACCGACCGCGGACTCGAACGCACCCTTGACCGAGCCGGTCTTGCCCGTCTTGCCGGTCGTCCCCGACGCGTCGGGTTCGGCGGTCGACGCGGCGGTCACGGTCACGGACTTGGTGCCGAAGCTGACGTACTTGCCGCCCTGCAGGTCCTGGAAGTAGACGCGCACGGTGTGCTTGCCGGCCTGCAGGCCGGTGAGCCGGAGCGTCAGGCCGACGTCGGAGCCCCACGTGGGGTGCTCCGCCTCGACGTCGGTGCGGGTGGCGTCGGCGACCCCGCTGTCCGTGCTCACGCCGTCGACGTGGATCTTGTACTTGACCGGGTCCCACACGTCCGGGTCGATCGCCCAGCCCCGCACGGTGGCCGTGCCGACGCCGCCGGTGACGGAGTCGTACGAGCCGCGCACGGCACCGGTCTTGCCGGTCTTGCCGGTGGTCGGGGCGTCCACGACGACCGACTTCGACGCGACCTTCACGTACTTCGTGCCGGGCTTGTCCATCACGTACAGCGTCACGGCGCGCGTGCCCGCGCTGATGCCGCCGATCGTCTTCGAGAAGCCGAGGGTGCTGCCGACGCCCGGGTAGACCTTCGCCACGTCGGTGCGCGTCTTGTCCGCAGTGCCGGTCGCCTTGCTCACGCCGTCGACGAGGATCTTCCACGAGCCGGGCTTGGACGAGTCGGGATCGAGGACCCAGCCGGTCGCCGAGATCGTGCCGACGCCACCGGTCACCGAGTCGAGGACGCCCTTGGGTGCCGCGCTCGTGATGGTCCGGGTGTAGCAGCCGAGCAGGGTGTTCGCCCCGCGGCCCTGGTTGATGGCGTAGCTGCAGACGGAGTGCTTGCCGAGACTCAGCCCGGTCAGCTCGGCCGAGAACCCGTGCTTGGTGTTGTTCGCGCCGAGGGTGCCGGCGAGGTCGCTCCGGGTCTTGTCCGCCGTGACGGTCTTCGCGCCGGCGCCGTCGACGTAGAACGCGACGCGCAGGGCGTTGGTGGTGTCCGGGTCGGCCGCCCAGCCGGTGACCGTGATCGACGAGGTGGAGGTCGCGGTCACGGAGTCGACGTCGCCGTAGGGGTTGCCACCGCCGGCCGCAGCACCGAACCAGTCGGTGTACATGCGCCAGAAGTTGCGGTTGCCGTAGGCCGAGCAGCTGTCACCGGTGCCGTAGAGGTTCGACATGGCCGCGGCGTTCGGGGTGTACGGGGTGTAGATGTACAGGCTCGCGGTGGCCTGGTTCTGGATGTAGACGGACTTCCGGCCGCAGGCCGCGTTCGGGTTGAGCAGGATCGAGTTCGTCCGGCCCGCCTGGTACGCCCACGAGGTCGGCGACGCCTGGTACCGCTTGAACTGGAGCGCCGCGGCGTAGACCTGCTGGCCGAAGCCGTAGTAGGCCGGGTCGCACGGGGCGGTGTCCGGGCACGCGAAACCGGTGGCGTGCAGGTACATGTAGGACGTCGGCGAGGACGTCGTGACGATGCCCTGCTCCTTCTGCAGGAGCACGAGCAGCACCTTCTGGCTGATGCCGCACGCGGCACCGACCTGGGCGATCATCGTCGCGGCGGTCTTCGTGCCGCCGGCGATGGCCGCGCACCGGCCGGAGACGGCGCCGATCGAGCTCATCTTCTGCGAGAAGTCCTTCAGGCAGGCGGGGCCGCCGGAGGCCTTGCGGCAGTTCGGCGCGACGCTCGTCAGGAACGACTGCACGGCGGCGGCGTTCATCGCCGAGCCGTTGTAGAAGTTCGCGTCGCTGATGATGTTGCCCGGGTCGAAGTCCGAGGCGACCGCGGCCGAGGCCGCCTGGGTCGTGGTCTGCTCCGCGAGCACCGTGCCGAAGGTCAGGCCGCTCACCGCGACGGCGAGGGCCGCAACCATGGCGAGGGAGCTGCGGAGGGGACGACGGGAGCGGGCTGCTCGGGTGGTGCGGGGGGTGCGGGAGTTGCGCATCACGGGACCTCGGCGGTCAGGGGGTCGGACGTCGTCGACGCGGAGCCGACGGCGTAGGTCAGGGTGACGGACCAGGTGCCGCTCGGCACCTTCGCCGCGGGGAACGACACCTGCGCGCAGTTCACCGACGACGCACTCGCCTGTGCGGTGCTCGTTGCGGTGCGCGTGACGCCGTCCTTCGTCGCGGTGAAGGTGCACTTCCCGCTCGTGTCGGTCGTGCCGGAGACCAGGCCGCCGGCTTGGAGGGTATTCGACCCGGTGTCCCAGCCGGCGAAGGTGACGACGGCCGTGGCCGGGTACTCCGACGGGTCGGTGTCCGGCTGGTTCGTCGCGCCGCTGCCCGGGAACGCGCCGGGGGTGTCGTCGTCGGAGGCGTCGTCGCCGTCGCCGTCGGACGCACCGTCGGTCGGCGTCGAGGCCGTGTCGGTGGGGGCAGTGGTCGCCGAGTCGTCGCCCGTCGGGGTCGCACTCGGGGTGCGCGAGACGGACGCGGACGGCGACGGGGTGGCGTCGTCGCCCCCACCGGAACAACCGGCCAAGAGGAGACTGAGTGCGCCGACCACCGCGAACGCAGCGATCGGCCTGGATGCGAGGAGCATGCTGACGGGCCGTCCTGTGGATGTTGACAAGGGTCCGGGTTGCAACAACGGTAACTCGAAAGTGAAGGTTGAGGGTTGGATCGGCCGGAATCACCCCCACTCGGGGTGCACGACGACCGTCGCCCAACCCCGTCCCGCGGGCCCGGTGAGTATGCTGTTCCGGTCCTGCCCCCACGAACGAAGAGACGTATGGTCGACCAAGCCCGCATGACCGCGCTCGCGAAGGAACCCCTCGTCGTGATCGGCGCGCCGACGAGCGCCTTCCGCGGGACCTTCCGTGAGCTGCGCGACGTCTTCCGGCAGCGCGAGATGCTCGGCATGCTCGTCCGGCGTGACCTGAAGGCGCGTTACAAGGACTCGGCACTCGGGTTCGTCTGGACGCTCGTGCGTCCGTTGACCCAGCTGCTCATCTACTACTTCGTCATCGGCAAGGTCCTCGGCGCCGCCAACGGCATCGACAACTTCGCGATCTACGTCTTCACCGGCCTGACCGCCTACACGCTCTTCAGCGAGATCGTCGCCGGGTCGACCGGCTCGATCGTCGGCAACTCCGGGCTGATCAAGAAGGTGTACGTCCCCCGCGAGGTCTTCCCGCTCGCCAGCGTCGGCGCAGCCCTGGTGAACTTCACCATCCAGTTCGCGATCCTGCTGGCCGCGACGGTCGTGATCGGCGTCTTCCCGTGGCACGAGGGCCTGGTCTACCTGATCCCGTCGCTCGCGGTGATCCTGGTCTACGGCGCGGCCATCGGTCTGGTGCTGTCCGCGCTCAACGTGTACCTGCGTGACGTGCAGTTCGTCATCGACGTCGGCCTGATGGTCCTGCTTTGGGCCTCGCCGATCGTCTACTCGTACTCGCGGGTGGTCGCCACCGTGAACGCGGACTGGCTCCTCACCGTCTACACGAACAACCCGCTGACCCTGTCGGTGCTCGGCCTGCAGAACGCGATCTGGCTGCACGACCCGGCCGACGTCACGTACCCCGACCACCTGATGCTCCGGCTGGGGATCGCGTTCGTGATCGGCCTCCTCTGCCTCATCGGTGCGCAGCGGATCTTCTCCCGCCTGCAGGGCAACTTCGCGCAGGAGCTCTAGACCATGGCCATCAGCACCCCCGTCGCCCCGACGACCCCCGGTGAGACCGCCGAGCGTCCTGACGTCATCGTCATCGACCACGTCCGCAAGCGCTTCACGGTCCGCAAGGACAACACCCTGCGCGAGCGCATCGTCACGCTCGGCCGCGCCGGGCGGAAGCACCGCCAGGACTTCTGGGCACTCGACGACGTCTCGGTGTCGATCCAGGCCGGTTCGACCGTCGGGCTCATCGGCCAGAACGGCTCCGGCAAGTCGACCCTGCTCAAGGCGATCGGCGGCATCATCCAGCCGACCTCCGGCACGGTGTCCCGCCGCGGTCGTCTCGCCGCCCTGCTCGAGCTCGGCGCCGGGTTCCACCCCGACCTGTCCGGCCGCGAGAACGTCTACCTCAACGCGAGCCTGCTCGGTCTCAGCCGCAAGCAGACCGACGAGAAGTTCGACGACATCCTGGCGTTCTCGGGCATCGGGGACTTCATCGACACCCAGGTGAAGTTCTACTCATCGGGCATGTACGTGCGGCTCGCGTTCGCCGTCGCCGTGCACACCGACCCCGACGTCCTGCTCGTCGACGAGGTCCTGGCCGTCGGCGACGAGGCGTTCCAGCGCAAGTGCCTCGACCGCATCCGCACCTTCCAGGAGGCCGGCAAGACGATCATCATCGTCACGCACTCCCTCAGCCAGGTGCAGGAGATGTGCGACCGCGTCGTCCTGCTCAACAAGGGCAAGGTGCTGCACGACGGTGACCCCGTCCAGGCCGTGAGCATGTTCCGCGAGGTGCTCGAGGAACGCCGTCAGGGCGAGCTCAGCACCGACGTCGCCGTCGGCCGCGGCAAGGTCGTCGGCGCGAGCGTGCACGTGGACGGCAAAGAGCCCCGCGCCGACGTCATGCCGGGCGACGACCTCGTCGTGGACATGGAGTTCGAGCACCTGGACGGCATCGCCGACTGGGAGGCCGCGGTCCAGATCAACAACGCCGGGGGCCAGGTCGTCTACGGCACCACCACCGGCATCATGGGCCTCGAACTGCAGCCGCTGCACGGTCGCCGGAAGCTCCGCCTGCGGATCGCCGACACCGCGTTCGGCACCGGCAAGTACTTCATCAACGTGTCGATGATGGACTCCGCTGGGCGCCACCTGCACGACATGCCGGAGTGCGACTCGTTCGAGGTCCCCGGGTTCGAGCACGCCGTGGGCACGGTCTACGCCGAGCCCTCGATCGAGGAGCTCGACTGACCCCGGACGACGGCGACACCGGGGACCGCGTCGACGGCACGCCCCGTGCCGGCTCCGCGCCCCGGACCGACGGCACGCTCCGCACCGCGGTCGTCGTCGTGAACTGGAACCGTGCCGACCTGACCACCGCGGCCGTCCGCGCCGTGCTCGACGAGGGCACGGCCGACGACGTCATCGTCGTCGACAACGGGTCGTCCGACGACTCCGTCGCGGTGCTCCGCCGTGCCCTGCCGGACGCCACCGTCATCGCACGCGGCGACAACGGCGGTTTCGCGGCCGGTGCCAACACCGGCATCCGGCATGCGGGTGCCGACGTCGTCGTGCTCCTGAACAACGACGCCGTGCCCGCACCGGGCTTCGTCGCGGCGCTCCGCGACCACCTGGCGCACGCCGGGCCCGAGGTCGCCGCCGTGACGGGCCGCATCGTGCTCGCCGGACGTTGGACGGGCCTCCCGGCCGGGGTGGAGCCCGCACCCGGCGAGCGCGTGCTGCGCGACCACGACGGCCGGCGCTGGACGCCGTCGGCGGACGGCGAGGTCCGGCTCAACTCGACCGGCGTCCGCGTCGACCGCGACGGCAACGGGATGGACCGCGACTGGTTCGCGCCCGTCGACCGGGTCGCCGACGTCGACGTCTTCGGGTTCTCCGGTGGCGCTTCCGCCCTCCGGCGCACGGCACTGGACGACGTCGGCCTGCTCGACGAGTCCCTGTTCATGTACTACGAGGACACCGAGCTCGCCTGGCGGCTGCGCCGGCGCGGATGGCGCGTCGAGCACGCGGCCGACGCGGTCGTCGAGCACGACCACTCGGCGTCGTCCGGCGTGCAGAGCGACCTGTTCGTCTTCCGCAACGCCCGCAACCGCATCGTCGTCGCGCTCTGGCACGCCCCGTGGCCGATCGTCGCGCGGGCGAGCGCCCGCACCCTGGTGCGCGGCCTGCGCGCACTGGCCTCCGGTCGCACCCGCCGGGAGGCGCGGCTCGTCCTGACGGCGTTCGCGGACGTCGCGGGGACCCTGCCGGTCCACCTCGCGCGCCGACTGCGAGAGACCCGGCGCGCGTCCGTCCCGCGCCGCCGCGTGGACCCGGGCGCATGAGTGCAGCGGGCTATCCTGGACACTCGCCCGTCGACGGCCCCGGCCACGACGACCCCGCCCGGAAGGATCCACGCGTGCCGCAGCTCACCGTCCTCGTCGACGGGACCGCGGTACCGCGTGAACTCGGCGGTGTGGGTCGCTACGTCGAGGGGGTCGTGTCGCACCTGACCGACCCGGCGCTCGACGTCCACCTGGTGGTCCGACCCGTGCACGCTTCGCACTTCCGCACCGTGGCGCCGCACGCCACCGTGCACACCGCGCCGGCGTGGACCGACTCGGTGCCGCTCCGGTTCCTGTGGGAGCAGACGGGCCTGCCGGCGCTCGGCCGACGACTCGGCGCGCAGGTGCTGCACTCCCCGCACTACACGTTCCCGTTCGGCTGGCGTGGCGGGTCCGTCGTCACGCTGCACGACGCCACGTTCTTCTCCAACCCCGAGTGGCACTCCCGCCTGAAGCGCACGTTCTTCACGTGGTGGAGCCGCCGGTCCCTGCGTTCCCGCCCGGTGGTCATCGTGCCGAGCGCGGCCACCGCGACCGAGGCCGCACGGGTCGTGACCGGCATCCGCGCCGACGTCCGGGTCGCACCGCTCGGCGTCGACCGTGCCGTGTTCCACGAGCCGTCCACCGCCGAGGTCGAGGACGCCCGGATCGCCGCGACCCTGCCCGAGGGAGCGCCCTGGATCGCGTTCCTCGGCACCATCGAACCGCGGAAGAACGTCACGGCGCTGCTCGACGCCTACGCGTCCGTGCGCGCCGCGCGTGCGGCTGCCGGGTCGGACGGTGGTCCGGGCTCGGAGACCCCGTGGCTCGTGCTGTCCGGTGCCCGCGGGTGGGACGAGTCCGCGATCGCCCGGCTCGACGCGCTGCAGCCGGAGGACCACGTGATCGAAGCCGGCTACCTGCCGCTCGAGGACCTGGCGGGCTACCTCGGTGGTGCCGAGTTCGTCGTCTACCCGTCCCTCGGCGAGGGCTTCGGGCTGCCCGTGGTCGAGGCGATGGCCTCCGGCGCGTGCGTCCTGACCACCCGGCGGCTGTCCCTGCCCGAGGTCGGCGGGGACGCGGCCGTCTACAGCGAGCCCGACGCGACCTCGCTGGCGTCCGCGATGACGGCACTGCTGGACGAGCCCACCCTCGTGGCCTCGCACCGTGCGGCGGCGCTGGCCCGCGCTTCCTCGTTCACCTGGGAGGCCACGGCGGCCGTGCACGTCGCGGCCTACGAGTCCGTCGCCGGGGGTGCGCGGTGATCCGGGTGGCGGTGCTGACGGTCACCTACAACACCGGCGAGACCATCCGGCCGTTCCTGGCGAGCGTGGCCGGTGCCTCGAAGGACCCGGTCGCGGTGGTCATCGCGGACAACGGTTCGGCCGACATCGACGCACTCCGGGCGATCGGCGAGTCGTACGGCGCCGTCGTGGTCTCCTCCGGTGGCAACCGCGGCTACGGCGGCGGGATCGATGCGGCCCTGAACGCCCTCGACGACGTGCTGCCGGACGTGCGCCCGGAGTTCCTGCTCGTGACGAACCCCGACGTCGTGCTCGGCGAGGGCTCGATCGACGAACTCGTGGCCGCCGCGGACCGGTTGCCGTCCGGCGGGTCGTTCGGTCCCCGGATCCTCGACGACCAGGGCGAGACCTACCCGTCCGCGCGGCAGCTCCCCTCGCTCCGGACCGGCCTCGGCCACGCCGCGTTCTCGCGGTTCTGGCCGGCGAACCCGTGGAGCCAGCGGTACTGGTCCACCACCGAGGTCGTCGAGCGCGAGGCCGGCTGGCTCTCCGGTGCGTGCTTCCTCATCCGCACGTCGCTCTTCCGCGAGCTCGACGGGTTCGACGAGTCGTACTTCATGTACTTCGAGGACGTCGACCTCGGCCAGCGCGTCGGTCGGTCGGGGCGAGCGAACGTGTACGTGCCCTCGGCGGTCGTCACCCACACCGGAGCCCACTCGACGTCGTCCAACCGGCGCCGCATGGAGATCGAGCACCACCGGAGCGCGTACCGGTTCCTGTCGCGGAAGTACCGGGCGTGGTGGCTCTGGCCCCTGCGGGTCGCCCTGCACGCGGGCCTCTCCGCCCGTGCCCGCTGGGTCACACGCAAGTAGCGCCCGCTCGCCGGGCTGTCCCGTTCGCGGGCGGCCCCGTTCGCGGGCGGCCCCGTCCGCAAGACACCGGTGTTCGCGCGTTGAACCGCGGTCTGCGGGTGTTCCGAGCACGAACACCGGTGTCTTGCGGGCCAGACGGCGTCAGGGGCGGCGGGCGCGCTCGGCGCGGGCCGCCGCCAGCAGCACGGCAGCGCGGGCGTCGAAGGAGTGCTCGACGGCGATGCGCTCGGCCACGGCGGCACGTTCGGCAGCGGCCGGCCACGCGTGCGCCGGGTCGAGCAGGTCGGCCAGCTCGTCACGGGAGCCCGCCACCTCGAGGGTCGGCACGTCCAGCACGTCGGACAGCCCGGCCACCGGGTCGGTCACGACGACTCCCCCGGACGCCAGCACGTCGAACACCCGGTTCGACACGAAGCCCCCGGCCGCCATGTCCGGCCAGTGGTCGTTCAGCACCACTCGGGCCGAGGCGTAGGCCGTCGCGACCTCGGCTCGGCTCAGGGATGCTTCTCCGAGTGACTCCGCGGGGACGAGTGCTCCCCAGCCGGGCCCGTACACGCGGAGGTCCGCCCGAAGCGCCACCGCATCGGAGACCACGGGGCGCGCGGCGCCGCGGGTCGAGCCGACGAACACCACGCGGTCGGCGTCCGGACTCGTCGCCGAACGGGCCCCGGGGTGGAACACCGACGGGTCGGTCGCCTGCAGGAGCGTGCGCACCGGCACGCCCGCACGCGCAGCGGCCGCCGCCGCCCACACCGGCCCGGCCGCGAACGCCGCGTCGAAGGACCGCAGTTCGGTGTCCGTGACGTCGTCGGGGTGGCTGATCACCCAGAGCAGGTTCACCGACGCCGGGTTCGGCGCCACCCGGTCGAGTCCCCGGATCACCAGCGTGACGTCGTCCGAGGCATCGTCGTCCCGCACGTGGGCGTCGCGTCGGTCGATCCGGACGCGCTGCCCGAGCCGCTCGAGTGCCCCGGCGAGCTCGGCGGCGAAGTGCACGTCGCCCCAGCCGTCGCCCTCGGGCCCGGCGGGCGCAGCGATCTTCAGCGACCAGGTGAGGTGTTCGGCGTCGCCACCGGTCACGCGCGCGGCCGGGGACACCGGCCGCGCGCCCCACGGCGGCAGCGGCGGTCCGGCGACGACACCGTCGCCCTCGGACGCGCGGTCGCGCCAGGCGGTGAACGCGTCGACGGTCGCGGCGTCGACCGTGCGGCCGGCCTCGACCGAGCGGGTCGCCTCGCCGACGACGCGCACCGGCCCGCCGTGCAGGTCGGCGACCGCGCGGCTCCAGGCCGTCAGGGTCATGCGTTCGTCCGGGAGGCACGGTGCCGGCACCAACGCCGCCCCCGGCACCGAGAGCACCGGCTGGTCCGCCGCGAACACGGTACTGACGTCGGCGCGGTCGTCGGACCACGGCAGCGCCCCGGGGCGGAGGAGCCGGGCACCCGACCGCACCGTGCCGTCCGGCAGCCGGACACGCGCCTGGGCGACGGTGTCGGCGGCGGCGAGGGCGCGGAGCGTGGGGACGTCGACCTGCACCGACGAGTCGACGAGCACGAGGGTGCGGCCCACGCCGCCGGCGACCCCGGCGTCGATCGCCGCGCCGAGGCCGTCGACCGGGGCGCGACGCACCCAGGGCAGGCCGCGGCCGAACGGGGCGACCGGCGAGGCGTCGGCGACGTAGCTCGCCGCGCGGACGTCGGCGGAGCGGCCGAAGGCCCGGCGCGCGACGGCGACGAGCGGAGCGACCTCGGCGTGCCGGTCCGAGCGTGTGGTGACGAGCACCGTGACCTCGGCGGCGGACCGCAGCGGAGCGTCCTGCGACCTGGCCATCCCGTCGCCGTCAGCCGACGTCGGCGACGCGGGGCGGGCCTCCAGGCCGGAGGGGTCGCGTCGGCGACCGAACCACCCGGTGCCCGACGCCACGACGGTGACTACGCGCCGAGGAGACGCTGCAGGTAGACGCCGTAGCCGCCCTTGACCAGCGGCGCGGCGAGCTCGGCGAGCTGCGTGTCGTCGATCCAGCCGTTGCGCCAGGCGATCTCCTCGATGCACCCGATCTTGAAGCCCTGCCGGTCCTCGATGACCTTGACGTACTCGGACGCCTGCATCATCGACTCGAACGTGCCGGTGTCGAGCCAGGCCGTACCGCGGTCGAGGACCTGGACGCCGAGTTCGCCGGCGTCGAGGTAGCGCTCGTTGACGGTCGAGATCTCGAGCTCGCCGCGCGCACTCGGCTCGATCGTCTTCGCGATCTCGATGACCTTGTTGTCGTAGAAGTACAGGCCGGGGACGGCGTAGTTCGACTTCGGCTCGGTCGGCTTCTCCTCGATCGACACGGCGGTGAAGTCGTCGTCGAACTCCACGACGCCGTACGCCTTCGGGTCGGCCACGTGGTACGCGAAGATCGTCGCGCCCTGGACATCGGTGTTCTTCCGCAGGTTCGTGCCGAGGCCGGTGCCGTGGAAGATGTTGTCGCCCAGGACGAGGGCGACGCTGTCGTCGCCGATGAACTCCTCGCCGATGACGAAGGCCTGCGCCAGACCGTCCGGTGACGGCTGCACGGCGTACTGGATCTCCATGCCGAGCGCCGAGCCGTCGCCGAGCAGGGCCCGGAACTGGTCGTTGTACTCCGGCGTCGTGATGACGAGCACTTCGCGGATGCCGGCCATCATGAGCGTCGACAGCGGGTAGTAGACCATCGGCTTGTCGTAGATCGGCATGAGCTGCTTGCTGATGCCCTTGGTGATGGGCCAGAGGCGCGTGCCGGAACCGCCGGCGAGGATGATGCCCTTCATCGCTTTCCCCTTACTTCTTCGTCCGGAGCGACTCGGTGTACGCGACGCACTCCTCGTACGTCGGCAGCAGGCCCTGTGCCGCGGCTTCCTCGAGGGTGGGGGCGCTGGTGTCCTTCTCGGACAGCACCGGCTCGCCGATGCCCTCGGGGAGCTCGAGGCCGACGGTCGGGTCGAGGATCGTGATCCCCTTCTCTCGCTCGGGGTTGTAGTGCGCGCTGACCAGGTAGTTCACGGTCGACTGGTCCTCGAGCGCGACGATCGCGTGGCCGAGCCCCTCGGACAGGTAGACGGCCTTGCGGTCGATGTCGTCGATCCGGACGGAGTCCCACTGGCCGAACGTCGGGGACCCGACTCGGATGTCGACGATGTAGTCGATGAACGCCCCGCGCACGGCGGTGACGTACTTCGCCTGGCTCGGCGCGACGAGGGCGTAGTGGATGCCGCGGGCGACACCGGCCGCGGAGATCGACATGTTCACCTGGCGGAGGTCGAGCGGGTGACCGACGGTCTCCTCGAGCACGTCGGCGCGGTACGCCTCGAGGAATGCTCCTCGTGCGTCGCCGTGCTGGACGGGCGTGAACTCCCACGCGCCAGGGATCTTCAGTTCGCGGATCTGCACCGGGGAAGCCTAGCAAGCCGTGAGTTCGCATAGGCTGTCATGGTTCTGCGCATTGCCGACTCCCGAAACGAGACCAAGCGAGCCCGTGAAGCTATTCGTCCAGATCCCCTGCCTCAACGAGGAGAACACCCTCGCCAGCGTCATCGACTCCATCCCGCGGGAGATCGACGGCATCGACGAGATCGAGATCCTGGTGATCAACGACGGCAGCACCGACCGCACCGTCGAGGTCGCCAAGGAGCACGGCGTCAAGCACTTCGTGCACCACACGACGAACATGGGCCTCGCCCGCTCGTTCCGTGACGGCGTCGACTACGCGCTGCTGCACGGTGCGGACATCGTCGTGAACACCGACGGGGACAACCAGTACCCGCAGGCGCAGATCGCCGAGCTCGTGCAGCCGATCCTGCGGAAGGAAGCCGAGATCGTCATCGGCGACCGGCAGACGCGCACCATCGAGCACTTCTCCGGCTTCAAGAAGGTCATGCAGCGCTTCGGCTCGTGGGTCGCGAGCCGTGCGGCCGGACTCGACCTGCCCGACGCGGCGAGCGGGTTCCGGGCGTACTCGAAGTACTCGCTCATCCGCCTGAACATCGTGACGCGCTTCAGCTACTGCATGGAGACCATCGTGCAGGCCGGCTACAAGCGCCTGGCGATCGCGTCGGTCCCGATCACGACGAACCCGAAGACCCGCGAGTCGCGGCTCTTCAACAACATCTTCCAGCACATGTTCGAGTCCGGCTCGGCGATCGCCCGCGTCTACCTGATGTACCGGCCGATGGCCCTGTTCCTCTGGGTCGCGGCGGTGCTCGGCGCCCTCGGGCTCTGGCCGCTCATCCGGTACCTGGTGCTCCTGGCGATGCAGACCGGCGGCAACCACCTGCAGTCGATCATCCTCGGCGTCGTCCTGCTCATCACGGCGCTCCTCTCGATAGTCATCGGCGTCGTGGCCGACCTCACCCGCCTCAACCGCACGCTGGCCGAGGAGCAGCTCGACCTGCAGAAACTGCAGCGGTATGGCGACTGACACGGCACCGGCCGTGTCGCGCCCCGACGTCCGACCCGCGGTCGGGCGACGTGAGCGCATCCTCGTGATCGCCTTGACGGTGGCGTTCGCCGCCGTCCTCGCCGTCTGGGCCGTCGTCACCACGACGTACAAGGCCCCGGACGAGCCGACCCACGTCGACGCCGTACTGCACCTGGCAATCGGTGACGGCTGGCCCGCGCCCGGGGCGATGCACTACCTCAACGCGGTGCACGACACCCAGATCAGCAACATGCGGCAGTCGACCGACGCGAACCAGACGTGGGGCGAGCTGCTCCGCGAGTTCCCGGGGGTGCACCCGACCAGCATCGACCAGATGTCGCAGCACCCCGCGACGTACTACGCCCTGGCCGCCGGGGTCCTGCAGCTGGTGCACTTCGAGGACCTCCGCTGGGACCTCGCCGTCATGGTGCTGCGACTGTTCGACGCCCTGCTCGTCCTGCCGCTGCCGTTCCTGGCATGGGCGACCGTGCGTCGACTGACGCGGTCACCACGGGCCGCACTGGTCGGCGGTGCCGCGGTGTTCGCCCTGCCCGAGGTCGCCTCGATCGGCACCTCGGTCACGAACGACGCGCTCATGCTGCCGTTGGCCGGGGCGCTCGTGTACTTCGTGGTGCGACTGCTCACGGGGGACCTGCGGGTCCGCACGACCATCTGGATCGGACTGCTGCTCGGTGCGATGCTGCTCGTCAAGGGCACCGCACTCCCCGCGATCCCGTTCGTGGGCATCGCCGTGATGGCCGCCGGCTGCACCCGGGCGACCGTCTGGCGGAACGCGCTCCGGACGCTGTGGACGCTGGGGCTCGCCGCCGTCATCGGCGGCTGGTGGTGGCTGCGCAACATCCTCGTGTACCACGACATCCAGCCGGACGGCATGGCCGGCGCACGTCCGCCGATGCCGTTCCCGGCCGGCACCGCCGCGAGCCCCGAGGTGTTCCTCCGCGACTACTGGAACGGCGTCACCCGCACCTTCTGGGGCAGCGTCGGTGGTCTCACCCAGTTCCAGCTCGCCCAGGTCCTGATCGACGGGCTGACCGTCGCGTCGCTCGTCGGCATCGTCGTCTGGGGCTTCCGGCGCGGCCCGTCGCTCCGCCCGGCGATCGTGCTGGCGTCGTTCCCCGTCATCCTCATCACCCTGCACCTGCAGAGCGGGTGGGGCGGGTACGTCCGGAGCACCATCGTCGCCGGCACCCAGGGGCGCTACTACTACCCCACGCTCATCGCCCTCATCGCCCTGAGTGCCCTCGCCTGGCGCCGGGTCTCCGTGACGGCAGTGGGCGCCACCCGGCTCGCCGTCGGGATGTCGATCGCGGCGATGGCCATCGCGCTGTACGGCGTCGTCTACGCGCTGCGGGCCTTCGGGCACGACGCCGCCTTCTGGGTCGACGAGTTCGCGGTCGGCCGGTTCGACCGCTACGGCATGGTCCCCGCCGGCACGAACTTCACCCTCGTCGCCGTCGCCGCGGTCGCACTGACCATCACCGCCGTGCTGCTCGTCCGGTTCATGCGCCGTCCGGAGGTCCCCGCGTGAGCGCCCCGCGACCGCGCGTCGGCCGGCACGAGTGGGTCCTGCTCGGCACCGTGACGCTGGCTTGGCTCGCCTTCCTGCTGACCTTCGCCCTCGTCACCCCGGCCTTCGGGGCACCCGACGAGCCGGCGCACGTCGACGCCGCGTTCCGCCTTGCGCTCGGACTCGGTTGGCCGCACGGCGGGGAGATGCACTACCTCGCCGCCGTGCGGCAGATCGTCGAGCACCCGGTCCCGGCCGTCGACCGTCCCACGGTCGACGCGCTGCTGGCGGCGGTGCCCGGGGACTCCCCCGCGATCGACCCGATGTCCCAGAACCCGCCGACGTACTGGTTGGTGGCCGCCGGGATCCTGCGCGTCACCCGGTTCGGCTCGCACGACTGGGCGACCTCGGTGCTCGTGCTTCGCGTGTTCGACGTGCTGCTCGTCACCGCGCTGCCGCTCCTGGTCTGGGCGACGGTCCGACGGGTGACCCGCTCGCGCCGCACGGCGCTCGTCGCCCCGGTCCTGCTCTTCGCCGTCCCGCAGCTGGCGCAGGTCACCTCCGGCGTCACCGTGTGGGCACCGGTCGTCCTGCTCGGCGCCGTGCTCGTCTGCCTGAGCGCCCGCGTGCTGACCGGCGACCGTTCGTGGTGGACCACCGCCGGGCTCGCCGTGGCCGTCACCGGGCTGGCCGCCCTGAACGCGCTGGGGCTCCTGGCGATCCCGTTCGTCGTCCTCGTGTTCGCCCTGGCACCGGGCCGGACGTGGGGTCGCCGGACCCTGCACGCCGGCGTGGTCGTCATCGCTGCCGTCGCCGTGTCCGGCTGGTGGTGGGTGCGGACGCTGCTCGTCAGCGGGACGCTCCTGCCCGACGCCCTGCGCGCCGTCACGACCGTGCAGCCCTACCCGGCGGGCGGTGCGAACCCCGGGGCGTTCGCCGGACGCCAGTGGGACGGCCTGACCGCCTCGTTCTTCGGCGCACTCGGTGCGAACCAGTGGCCGTTGCCGCCGATGGTCGTCGACACGCTCGCGGTCGTGGGGCTGGCCGTCATCGCCTGGTCGTACGCCCGCCGGACCCCGGGCCGCCGGGTCACCACGATCCTGCTCGTCTGGCCGACGGTGGTCCTCGTCGCCACCCTCGCCTACAACTGGCGGAACTACCTCGGCACGCACCAGGGCAACGGGCTGCAGGGCCGGTTCCTGTTCGTCGCGGTCGTGGCGCTCGTGCTCGCCCAGGCGGTCGCCTGGCACGCCCTCGTCGTCCGTCCGGAGCTGCGTCGGCGCCTGGCCCGGTCGGCGGTCGTCGGTTCCCTCGCGATCGGCACGTACGGCATCGGCCTGACCTACCGCGGCGGATGGGAGAACACGCAGTTCCGCGTCACGCCCGGCGGGATCTCCGCGATGGCCGGCGGCGCACTCACCGGGCCGGCCGTGATCGCGCTGGTCGCCGTGGTGTTCGCGGCCGCCGCCGTCGCGACCGTCGTCCTGGTGTGGCGCACCGCCGCCGACCCCACCGGTGGCCCGCTAGAATCGCCGCCGACCCACGAACCGACCGTCAGGAAAGAGAACTCGTGAAGATCCTCGTCACCGGAGGAGCCGGCTTCATCGGCTCGAACTTCGTCCGCCGCACGCTGGAGGACGCGTACCCCGGCCTCGAGGGCGCCGAGGTCGTCGTCTACGACGCACTGACCTACTCCGGCAACGAAGCGAACCTCGCCCCGGTCGCCGACTCCCCCCGCTACACCTTCGTGCACGGCGACATCCGCGACGCCGCGAAGCTCGACGAGGTCGTCCCGACCGTCGACGCCATCGTGCACTTCGCCGCCGAGTCCCACGTCGACCGCTCGGTCCGCGACTCCGGCATCTTCGTCGAGACCAACGTCGTGGGCACGCAGCGCCTGCTCGACGCCGCGCTCCGCCACGGCACCGAGCGCTTCGTGCACGTCTCCACCGACGAGGTCTACGGCTCCATCAGCGAAGGCTCGTGGGACGAGGAGCGCCCGCTCGAGCCGAACTCGCCGTACTCGGCGTCGAAGGCCGGCAGCGACCTGCTCGCCCGCAGCTACCACCGCACGCACGGGCTGAACCTCTCGATCACGCGCTGCTCGAACAACTACGGGCCGTACCACTTCCCCGAGAAGGTCATCCCGCTGTTCGTGACCAACCTCATCGACGACCAGCACGTGCCGCTGTACGGCGAGGGCAACAACATCCGCGACTGGCTGCACGTCGACGACCACACCCGTGGCATCGCGATGGTCCTGACCCGTGGCCGCGCCGGCGAGATCTACAACATCGGCGGCGGCACCGAGCTGACCAACAAGGAGCTCACGCAGCTGCTGCTCGACGCGACCGGCAAGGACTGGTCGTACGTCGACCGCGTCGCCGACCGTCTCGGCCACGACCTGCGGTACTCGGTCGACATCTCGAAGATCCAGGCCGAGCTCGGCTACGAGCCGCTCGTGCCCTTCGAGCAGGGCCTGGCCGACGTCGTGCAGTGGTACCGCGACAACCGCGCCTGGTGGGAGCCGCTCAAGCAGCGTGCGGCGCTGAGCTGAACCGGCACACCGTGACCAGGTACCTCATTACCGGCGCCGCCGGCATGCTCGGTCAGGACCTCCAGGCCGCACTCGCCGGCCGCGACGTCACCGCGCTGTCGCGGGCCGACCTCGACATCACCGACCCGGCCGCGGTGGACGCTGCCGTCGCCGGACACGACGTCGTGATCAACTCGGCCGCCTACACGAAGGTCGACGACGCGGAAGACCACGAGGACGACGCCCACGCGGTCAACGCGACGGGGCCGAAGCTGCTGGCCGAAGCGTCGGTCCGCCACGGCGCGAAGCTCGTCACCGTGTCGACCGACTACGTCTTCGACGGCAACGGCACCGCGCCCTACGCCGAGGACGCGCCGACCGACCCGATCAACGCCTACGGCCGCACGAAGGCCGCCGGCGAGGCGTTCGTCCGTGCGATCGCTCCGGACACCTCGTACGTCGTCCGCACCGCGTGGATCTACGGCGCGCACGGGCCGAACTTCGCCGCGACCATGCTCCGGCTCGCGGGGTCGCACGACACCGTCAGCGTCGTCACCGACCAGGTCGGCCAGCCGACGTGGACGGGCGACCTCGCCGCACGGATCGTCGAACTCGTCGACGTGGACGCCCCTGCGGGCACGTACCACGGCACGAACGCCGGCCAGGGTTCCTGGTTCGACTTCACGCAGGCCATCTACCGCGAACTCGGGCTCGACCCGGAGCGCGTGCTGCCCACGGACAGCGCCGCGTTCGTCCGACCGGCACCGCGTCCGGCGTACAGCGTGCTCGGGCACGACGGCTGGTCACGCGCCGGACTCGCGCCGATGCGCGACTGGCGCGACGCGTTGCACGCTGCGGTCGCGGCGGGTGCGCTGACCGCGTAGGCACGGCTCTCGACCCGGAGGCGCGGGTCGGTTCCCGCACACCGCGGACCCGACCCGCGCCTCCTGTCCGACCACCGACCGCGCCCAGGGGGCGCCGGGACCACCCTGGTAGTGTCGGGCAGCCGAGCGCGGGGCCGGCCCTCGGCCCCCTGCCCACGGGTCCACGAACCACGACGAGGAGCACAGCACCATGACCACCCTCCACGTCATCGTCGACCAGATCGTCGCGCCCGTGCCGGGCGGCATCGGGCGCTACGCCGAGGAGCTCGCACGTCACCTCGTCGAGCACGCGCCGAGCGGCTGCGAGGTCGCGGGTGTGGTCTCCGCCGTCGGGTCCGACGAGATGGCGCACCTGCGGACGCTCCTGCCCGGGCTGTCCGACCTGCAGCGACTGCCGCTGCCGCGTCGCGAGCTGTCGCTCGCCTGGCAGGGCGGGTTCGTGGGCGGCATCGCGAAGGGCATGGTGCACGCGCCGAGCGTGCTCGCACCACTGGTCAAGCACGACCGTTTCCAGGACCCGGGTAGGCAGACCGTGGTGACCGTCCACGACGTGGTGCCGTGGACCAACCCCGAGACGCTGACGCCGCGCGGCGTCCACTTCCACAAGGCGATGGTGAAGCGGGCGTGGAAGCACGCCGACGCCGTCGTGGTGCCGACCCACGCCGTGGCGGGGGCGCTGAACGAGATCCACCGGTTCGACGACCGGCTCCGCGTGATCGGCGGCGCGCCGAGCGGACGCCTCCGCCTGCCCGTCGACGCCGACCTGCGCGCCGAGCGCCTCGGCCTGCCCGACCGCTACGTGCTCGCGGTCGGCACGCTCGAACCGCGCAAGGCCCTCGCGTCCCTGATCGAGGCGATGGCCCACCCGGACGCCCCCGGCGACGTGCCCCTGGTCATCTCCGGTCCGGACGGCTGGGGCGACGTCGACGTGTACGGCACCGCGGAGCGCGCGGGCCTGTCCCGCGACCGGGTGAAGGTCCTCGGCCGCATCGACGACGCGGACCTCGCGGTGGTCTACGACCGTGCGACCGTGTTCGTGTTCCCCAGCCTCGCCGAGGGCTTCGGCCTGCCCGTGGTCGAGGCGATGAGCTTCGGCACCCCGGTGATCCACTCCGACGACCCCGCCGTGGCGGAGGTCGCCTCGGACGCCGGCGTCACCGTGGCACGGTCACCGCGGGAGTCCTACCCGGCACGGCTCGCACAGGCGGTCTACCAGGTCGTGAACGACCCGCACCTGGCCAGCCAGCTCGCCGTCGCGGGGCCGGACCGCGCACGCATGTACGACTGGTCCGACTCCGCCGCGGAGACCTGGCAGTTGCACGCCGACCTCTGACGGTCGGAGCGCGTCAGCCCTTGTACGTGTAGGTGCTGACCCAGTCGATGTACAGGTGACCGGCGTCGCCCCAGTCGCCCACCTGGAACATGTACCGGTGCGCGGTCTTCGGCACGTGTGTGGTGATCGTCTTGATCACCTTGCCGTCGAGGCGGTACCGCACGGACTTCCCGGGCACCCACTCGATCGAGTACGTGTGCCACGAACGCCACGAGACGCCGGTGCTCATGCTCGTCGCGTTGGCCTCCTGGCCCGCGATCATCGAGTGGTGGTGCAGCATCGGCTGCTGGTCGAAGTTGGCCTCGGGGTAGTCGATCTCGCCGTCGGCCCACCGGTCGGACGACGGCCAGAGCATGAAGGCCGCGCCGTTGCCGGCACCGCCGGTGGCCTTGGCGCGGACGATGAACTTGCCGCCCTTGTGGCCCCAGGCTCCCGTCGGCGTGCCGAAGGTGCCGGCGGCGCCGTGCTTGCCGTCGAGCTTGACGTCCATGTACCCGTTGTGCGAGCTGATCTGCGAACCCGAGTAGTACATGCCGCCGGTCCCGTCCGGGTACGGCTGCCACGAGTTCGCGTACTTCTTGGCGAAGGCCCCCTTGGCGCTCGCCGCGGTGCTGAACTGCTCGCGGAAGGTCTGCTTGAAGTTCCCGACGTCGCCGAGCGGTGCCGAGCTGGCGGTCGCTGCGGTCCCTTGACCGAGCGGTCCGGCGACGAGTGCTGCTCCGAGGAGCACGACGGCGAGTGCGGCCCTCCTGGTGGTGCGCTTCTGCATGAGGTCGGTCACTCCCTGACGTGACTGTTCGCACCCGTTCCCGTGGATGCCGGGCGGTCGGATCTCGACTGCCCGGCGTTCACGGTAGTTGCTGTCCACAATCTGCGCCCGGGGGTTGACACGACTGAGCACCCCCAGTACACGGGTCTTGCGGGAGGATCAGCCGTCGGGCAAGAAGTCCTGGTCAGTGGGCGTGCCGTGGCGTCCGCATCGTTCGGATCAGCCGCGCGCAGACGTCGCGTGGTGGGGTCAGGGCCGTGCGCGACGGCGTCGAGCGACCACGGCGACCACGACGGCGGCCACCACGGCGAGGACGGCGACGACCGCTGCGGCCTCGGCGACGTGGAGCGCCGCGAACCACGAGTCGAACTGCGACTTCGTCGCCACGACGTCCTGGCCCGCGCCACGGAACCACCCCGCCACGGGGTTCATCGGACCGGCCGCGCCCGCAGCGACCACGCAGACCACCGCGGCGACCACGGCGACCACGGAGAGGACGAGGACGGGGACGGCGCGGCGCATCCCGCTACCGTAGCGCGGCTCGGACCCCCCAGCGGCGACCTCAGAGCGAGTCGCGGAGGCGCGCCGCCTTCTCCTCGACCAGGCGCTCGAGCCCGTCGGCGTAGTCGGTCAGGCGAGCGGCGACGGGCGGCTCCGAGGAACCGATGATGCGCGCGGCCAGCAGACCGGCGTTGGCGGCACCGTTGATCGCCATCGTCGCGACCGGGATCCCCGCCGGCATCTGCACGATCGAGAGCAGCGAGTCGAGGCCGTCGAGACGCGCGAGCTGCACCGGGACACCGATCACCGGGAGCGTCGTCATCGAGGCCACCATGCCCGGCAGGTGCGCCGCCCCGCCGGCCCCGGCGATGACGACCCGGATGCCACGGTCGGCGGCGCCGCGGGCGAAGCGGGTCATCTTGTCCGGGGTGCGGTGCGCCGACACGACGTCCGCCTCGAACGGGATGCCGAGTTCGGTGAGGATGTCCGCCGCGGCCCGCATCGTCGGCCAGTCGGAGTCCGACCCCATGATGATCGAGACGAGCGGCTGTGCGGGTGCGGCGGTGGCGGTCACGCGACGAGCCTAGCCGAGCAGCACCCGTCGCCAGGTGTCGCCGTCACGGCCGATCGTGCGGTCCTCGTCGACCCAGCGCGCCGCCCCCTCGTCGGCCCGGCCACGGTCGACGGCGGTGCGGACGGCGTCCCGCCACGCCTGCACGTCGTCCGGCACGGCCACGGCCCCGTGGCCCCGTGCGACGGCGTAGGACGGACGGTCGGACACCACGGCCGGCAGTCCGAGCGCGGTGTACTCGAGGAACTTCAGGTCGCTCTTCGCTCGGTTGAACTCCTCGTCGCGGAGCGGCGCGACGCCCGCCCGCCAACGCTCCCGGTGCGCCACGAGCCATCGGGAGAACGCCGGGTAGTGCCCGTCTGGGACCTCGACGCGGCGGAACCAGTCGGCGCCGCCTTCCTCGGTCACCCCGATGACCTCGAGCCGGATCGGGGTGCCGTCGGCGGTGGCGAGGTCGGCGAAGACGCCACGCAGGAGCTCGAGGTCCGCGGCGTGGGTGAGCGTGCCCATGTACAGCACCCGGTGCTCCCCCGCGGGCCGCTCGTCGTCCTCCGCCGGTGCGCCGGCAGTCCAGATCGCCGGGTCGAGGGCGTTCGGCACGACGACGACGTCCCGCGCGACCGGACGGACCACGTCGGCGAGTTCGGGCGTGCTCACGACGACGGTGTCGGCACCGCGCACCAGGGCGTCGATCGAGGCGAGCCGGTCGGGGTCGTACTCGGCGCGGGCCAAACGCGCGCGTCCGGACTCGGTGAAGAAGTCGTCGTCGACCTCGGCCACGACACGGATGCCCCGGGAGGCGGCGGTTGCCAGGAAGGGCTGCACACCGTCCCGGGGAAGGATGTCCCGCTGCACCAGGAGCGCGGCGTACGGCGTCTGGTCGGAGCCGTCGACGAACGCTACCGGGTCGACCTGACGCACCTCTGCGGTGCCGCTCGCCGCCAGGTGCTCGGTGCGGCGGACGACACGGACGTGTGCCGAGGCCGGGTGCGCGCCCCCACCACCGGCGACGACGTACCCGAGGACGGGCAGGGGCGCCGGCTGCGGTGGGGCCCCGGCGACGGCGCGGCGCAGGCGTCGGGCGGCCCGGCGGACGAGATCACGCGGCATGCCCCCATCCTCTCGCATGCCTCGCAGCGTGCGAGGTCACTCGCGAACGGTGCCGCCGCTTCAGCGCACCGTCACCGTCCGACACGGCGACGCCCTGCGGTCCGCTCCGCTCCCGGTGTTGTGGACGATCGCGCAGACGATGTGCTTGCCGGCCGCCGCCCGGACGGTGCCCGAGAAACCGTGCGACGCACCGGAGCCCCAGGTCGCGTCCACGTCGGCGCGCTTGCGGCCGGCGTCCAGCGACGTCACCCGCTTGCCGTCGACGGTGATCGCCACCCGGCTCGCCGAGGCCACCGCGTCGCCGTCGAACGCCCAGCCGCGCACCGCGATGCCCCGGGTCGCGGCCGTGGCGGACTCCAGTGCGGCGTACGGGTCGTGCCGGTACGCGCGGACGGTCGAGCACCCGAGCGGGGTGTCCGAGCCCGCGCCGATGTTCACCGCGGTGACGCAGACGCGGCGAGCGCCGGCCGCTGCCGGCACGACGACGTCGAAGCCGTGGGTCGCACCGACGCCGGAGCGTGCGTCGACGTCGGGCCGGTCGAGCCCGGCGGTGGTGACGCCGGCCGAGACACCGTCGACGGTGGCACGGACCCGCACGGGCTGCGTGGGGTCGTCCTCGTCGTAGGCCCACCCGGACACGCGGACGCCGCCGCCGGCCCCGGCGACGGTCTCGAGCGTGCCACGGGGCGTCAGGTCGGCGGCGGCCACACCCAGGCGTGCGTTCGCGACGAGCGCCTGCGCGTAGGTCGAGAACCACTTGCCGGCGGCCGGGGCCCCGTTGCAGGTGCCGTCGCTCGCGCCGGGGGTCTTGACCCACAGCAGGGCGTCGAGCGCCGTGCCGTCGGACACCACCCGGGGCGAGGTGCCCAGCCCGGCGCCCGGCCCGTTGCACCAGGTGCCGCGCCAGCCCTGCCCGTTGCGCGAGGTGTCGATCACGTAGTGCGACCCCCCGGTGGCGGCGGACACCTTCTGCGCGTACGCCTGCTCCTGCGCGGTCGGGTAGTAGTTCGCGACGTTCGTGAAGAACCCACGGGCCTGCTGCACGCCCGCACTGTTCAGCCGCGACGCCATCAGCGCGGGCTGCACCCAGTTCGAGTTGCCGGCATCCAGGTAGGCGGGGACCCCGGCGGCGGTCAGCCCGGCGACGGTGCGCGACAGGATCCGGTAGCGCTGCTCGTCGAGCGCGGTGCTGCACGCGGCGTTGCTGAGCATCGCGAGGGAGTCCGGTTCGACGATGACTGCCGCGCGGTGCCCGGCGAGCGCCGCGGTGACCTGGTCGACCCAGGCGTCGTAGGACCCCTCGTCGAAACCGCCGGCGGAGTACCCGCCGCAGTCACGGTCGGGGATCGCGTAGAGCACGAACACGGGGGTGGTGCCGGACTGCTCGGCACCGGTGAGGGCGGTGCTGATCGTCTTGGTCAGCTGCGTCCCCTGGCTCCAGTCGCCGAGCCAGGTGGCGACCGGGTAGCCGGCGATCTTCGCCGCCGCAGCAGCCCCGGCCGGGTCGGTGGCGGCGAGGGCGGCCTGCGCCTTCGCGGCCTCGCTCGTGGGCGACCGGTACGGCCCGGCGCCGTAGAGCGACGCCGACGTGGCCGAGCGGATGGTCGAGGCCGAGGTCGCTGCGGAAGCGGTCGCGGTCGGCAGCAGGCCGGCGACGGCTGCGACGAGGGCGACGGTTGCACCGAAGACGGCGGCACGACGCGGACGGCGGCGCATGGAGACTCCCTGGACGGTGGGCACGGACTGTTCCAGGGGAACACGCGCTCCCGGCCCCCGCCAGCCTCCCGAGCGGGTGCCACCCGATGGGGTGTCCGCAGAGCGACCGACGAGTGTGTCCCGCACGATCGACGGACGGGAGGCCCGTGGCGGCGTCGCCACGGGCCTCCCGTCCGTCAGCCGGTCACGTCGCGGACGCGACCCGGTGTGGCGGACACCGTCTCAGTCGTCGAAGTGGGCCGCGGCGGCGCGGGCGCGGTAGACGACGTCGTCGACGTCGTCGCCGAGCACCGTGACGTGCCCGATCTTCCGGCCGGGCCGCGGGGCCTTGCCGTAGAAGTGGTACTTCGCCTCGGGGAACGCTCGGAGCGCTGCGGGGTACCGGGCGGCGAGGTCACCGTCTGCGGGTCCGCCGAGCACGTTGACCATGACGGCCGCGGGGGCGAACGATCCGGTGGCTCCGAGCGGCAGGTCGAGGACGGCCCGCAGGTGCTGCTCGAACTGGCTCGTGGTGGCGCCGTCGATCGTCCAGTGCCCGGTGTTGTGCGGACGCATCGCGAGCTCGTTGATCAGGATGCGCTCGTCGTCGGTCTGGAACAGCTCGACCGCCAGCACACCGGTGACACCGAGTTCCTCCGCGATGCGGACGGCGATCGACTCGGTCAGGTCGGCGACCCGGCCGGCGCTGTCCGGGGCGGGTGCGATGACCTCGGCGCAGACCCCGTCGCGCTGCACGGTCTCGACGAGCGGCCAGGCGACCACCTGCCCGGAGGGACGGCGTGCCACGGACTGCGCGAGCTCGCGGGTGAAGGGGACGAGCTCCTCGACCAGGAGGGCCTGGTCGCCGCCGGCCTCGGCCACGGCGATGAACCAGTCGTCGACGTCGGACGCGTCGGAGACGACCCGGACGCCCTTGCCGTCGTACCCGCCTCGCGGCGTCTTGACGACGGCACGGCCACCGTGGTCCGCCAGGAACGCGCGGAGTTCGTCGGGCCCGTGCACGGCGGCCCAGTCGGGCACCGGCAGCCCGAGTTCGCTCAGCCGGCGACGCATGGTGATCTTGTCCTGGGCGACGGCCAGCGCGTCCGGTCCGGGGTGGACCGACACGCCCGCGTCGACGAGGCTGCGCAGGACGTCCTGCGGCACGTGCTCGTGGTCGAAGGTCACGACGTCGACCTGTCGGGCGAACTCGAGCACCGTGTCGGCATCGTGGTAGTCGCCCTCCGCGGTGGCGGCGATCGCGGCGGACATGCCCGGTCCCTCGGCGAGCACCCGGATGTCGACCCCGAGTTCGACCGCGGCCGGCACCATCATCCGTGCCAGCTGCCCTCCACCGATGACCCCGACGCGCAACGCCATGCTGTGTGATCCTTCCGGCGTTCCCACCGTGCGGTGGGAACGCGTTGTCTACAATCGCTGTTCGGGTCGAGCTCTGCACGACCGGTCACAACTCTACGGATCCTGGAGGGCTCGTGCGGCGCCTCATCGCCCAGCTGGCACGCTTCGGCGTCGTCGGTGCCGTCGGCTTCGTCGTGGACACCACGGTGTTCAACGTGCTGCGCATCACCGTCCTGGACCCCGAGGACGTCCACTCGGGACCGTTCTGGGCGAAGGTCATCTCCACCGTCGTGGCGATCTTCGTGAACTGGATGGGCAACCGGTACTGGACGTTCCGCGAGCAGCGTCGCGCCGTGGCCACCCGCGAGGGCGTCGAGTTCGTCGTCGTGTCGCTCGGCGGCATGGTCATCGCGCTCGCCTGCCTCGGGGTGTCGCACTACGCGATGGGGCTCACCTCGGTGCTCGCCGACAACGTCGCGAACGTCATCGGGCTCGTGCTCGGCACGGTCTTCCGGTTCTGGCTCTACAAGGTCTGGGTCTACCACCCCGAGCGCACGGCCACGCAGCCGATCGCCGCCGACGAGTCGGTGTCCGACGGGCCGCGGGTCCCCCACGACGCCTGACCTAGGATCGGTGGGGTGACGGCCGAGACGACCACCACCCCCACCCCACCCCGCACCGCGCGCTGGGAACGTGTCGCGATCGCGGTGGTCACGGCGACCTTCGGGCTCTGGCTGGTGGCGTGGGCGTTGCTCGTCCCGGTGTTCGAGGCCCCGGACGAGACCGCGCACATCGACGCCGCCGTGCACGTCGCCCTCGGTGACGAGTGGGCGGCCCCCGGCGAGCTGCACGTCACCAACGCCGTGCAGGCCGCGAAGGTCGAACAGGCGACGAAGCCGTCCGACGAGTGGTCGACGGTGAGCGAGCTGCTGCAGAACGCCCCGGGACCCTCGGCGACGGTCAACCAGATGACCCAGCACCCGCCGACCGCCTACCTGGCCGGAGCCGCCGTGCTCCGGGCCGTCGACTTCGGCGAGCTCCGCTGGGACCACGCGTTCATCGCCCTCCGCCTGGCCGACGTGCTGGCCGTCACCGCGCTCCCCCTGCTCGCCTGGGCGTCGGTGCGCCGGGTGACCCGCAGCCCCCGCGCCGCGCTGATCGGGGCCCTCGCCGTGTTCGCGACGCCCGAGCTCGCGTCCATCGGCTCGTCGTTCTCGAACGACGCCCCGGTGCTGCTGGTCGCCGGGATCGTCGTCTGGCTCGCCACCCGCCTGCTCACCGGCGACACCCGCTGGCGCACCACGATCGCACTGGCGGTGGCCCTCGGTGCCCTGGTCTGGGTCAAGGGCACCGGGTTGCCGGCGGTGCCGTTCGTCGCGGTGGTGGTGCTGTTCGCGGGGGCGGGGGTGCTCTCCCTGCGGCACCGGATCGTCCGCACGGTCGTCACGATGGCGGTCTCCGGCGGCATCGGTGCCTGGTGGTGGCTGCACAACGTCGTCTCGTACGGCCGGATCCAGCCGAACGGCTACACGGCGATGCGGCCCCCGAAGGACTTCCCGCCCGGCGAGAGCCCCACGCTCGGACACTTCCTCGACGTCAGCTGGGGCACCCTGTCGCGCACGTTCTGGGGCAGCTTCGGCGGTCGGGCCCAGGTGACCATCGGCGACCTGCTCACCGCCGTCCTGACCCTGGTCGCCCTCGTGGTGCTCGTCGGCTGGGCGTTCCGCCGGGGGCCGGACCTGCGGGTGGCACTGTGCCTCGCCGTGTTCCCGGCGCTGCTGATCGGCATCCAGAACCGCACGAGCGCGCACTCGTACCTCACCACCACCGAGGTCGCCGCCACCCAGGGCCGGTACTACTTCCCCGCGATCATCTGCCTGATCGTGCTCAGCGCGCTCGCGTGGCGACGACTGGTGCCGGCCGGCCGGGCACGCACCTGGGCCGCGGTGACGCTGGCCGTCGTGCTGCCCGCGGTGGGCGTGTACGGCTTCGCGGTGGCGTCGGCCTGGTTCTGGAACGCGGCGCTGTTCCCGGTGACGGGCCGCGGGCTGCTGCGGTACTCCGAGATCGGGCCCGTGCCGCCCGCGGTGCTCGTCGTCGTCGTGGCCCTGGTCGCGGTGGGCCTCGTCGCGTCGGTCGTGCTTGTCACGCGCGCCGACCGTCGGGCCCTGGCGACGACGGTTCCCGTCCGCTGACACGCCCGGCCGCGGAGCGCCGGGGCGGCACGACCTGCCGCAGGTGCGGCCCCGAGGGGTCGCGAACCGTCGGCGGACGCCGCCCCAGACGACGCGTCGTGGCCCCTCGGCGGACGGCGCGCGGCGTGGGGTGGACGTCCCCACGGGGCGGACGGGAGGCCCGGTGCCGGCTGGCACCATCCCTCCAGGCTCGGCCGTCGTGACGCGCGACCCGTGCCCACTCCGTGCGCAGCGGTGGTCGGGTCCGTCATCCGGATCCGACCATCACTGCGCACGGAACGCCGCGCGACGCGCGTCAGGCGGCGGGCACGCCGCCCTCGACCGCTGAGGCGTCGTCGGTCGGGCGGTTGCGCCGGAACCACGTGGGTGCCGCGGCGCAGAGCAGGAAGAGTCCGTCGACCGCCAGGCTCCAGATACGGGTGACCACGACCACCACGAGGGCGACCGGCACCGGCATCACGAGCGCCAGCAGGAGGGCCTGCACGCCCTCGCGGACGCCGAGCCCGCCGGGAGCGAAGACGGCCAGCATGCTGATCGCCGAGGCCATGCTCGCCGCACCGATCACGAACGCCGCATCGGAGAGCTTCAGCGACGGGTACACCGCCAGCGTGATGAAGTAGTAGGCCGTCCCCGAGAGCACCGCGCCGGCGACGTACAGCCCGGCACCGCCGAGCACCGTGCCGAGGTTCGGACGGACGTCGGCCTCGAGCGGCTTGCGACGCAGGATCTTCAGCGCGATGCCGATCAGGAACACGAACACGCGCGGGATCAGGCAGACGACGCAGCCGACGAACGCCGCGATCATCAGGACGATCAACCACGGGTCGAGGTCGTGCGTCCGCGGGTCGATGAGCAGCAGCACGAGCGCCAGGGCCAGGGTGGCGGCGATCTGCAGGGCGCCCTCGAGCAGGCCGCTCACACCGAGCCGCGCCTTCGAGACGCCGTGCTTCGAGGCGAAGTAGACCTTGCCGATGATCCAGGTCGCGGCGCCGGGGATGTAGCGGCCCATCCACGACTTCGCGTACACGTACGTCAGGGTGACGCCGCTGCCCTTGAGCCCGGTGGCACCGAGCCGTCGCAGCAGGTAGAACCAGATCCCGACGCCCCAGTAGCGGAACCCGAGGCTGATCACGGTCGCGACGACCACCCAGGACCACTGCCAGTCGAGCCCGGCGAGCTGTCCCCAGTCGACGCCACGCAGGTACAGCACGAGGAACACCGCGAGCAGGACGTAGAAGACGATGGGGATCGCCTTGCCGAGGAACCGTCGTCGCTTCGACGGACGCTTCCCCTCGGGCGCGGGGGTGTCGCTGGTGCTTGCGGACAAACGGGTCTCCTGCTCAGGTCACGGGCTCAGGTCATGGTAGACGGTGGGGCGGGCCGCTCCCTGCGGTGCTGCTGCAGGGAGCGGGTCGCGGGCACGGTCACCGGTCGAGCGTCACCGGGCGAGCTTGACGATCTGCACGCGGCAGGGGATCTCCGGGTCGGTGGAGCGGTCCGCGCTGCACGAGATCGTCGCGTTGTACGTGCCGACCAGCTTGCCTGCCACCGAGTAGTCGCGCGCCGGGGCGGTCGCCGGGTCGAACTGCACGAAGTACTGCACGCCCTCGTCGATGAACAGGTTGCGCATCGCGTCCGAGTGGTAGGTGTAGCCCTGACCTGAGCGACCGTACACACGCGTGTCGGTCAGGAACGCGAGCGAGGAGAGCGAACGGTAGTTCGAGCCGATGACGGTGGCGTCCTCGGGCAGCGCGCCGCTCGCCCGGATCTGGTCGGCGAGACGGACGATCTCCGGCACGTCGGTCGGCCCGAACACGCGCAGCGCCTCGGTGCGGTTGACCGACGGGTAGAACGGCGCCGGGGACCCGAACCAGTTCTGCGTGTACGAGGCGATCGGCACGACCGCGATCGCGACGCACGCCACGATCGTCCGGACGACACCCCGACGGCGCACCAGCCGCCAGACGGCCGGCAGCATGAGCGCCCCGATCATCGCCGTCAGGTAGAACAGCGGCCAGTAGTACCGGGCGTTGCCCCCGCCGCTCGACGACGACGTGATCATGCCGTAGCCGACGAAGTACACCAGGGTCGTCGCCGCGACGATGCAGGTGAACGCGTAGCGGCGGAACCGCACGACACCGATGACGAGGGCTGCCGCGAAGAGCAGGGCGATCGGCGCCGCGAACGGGGCGAAGGTGCTGATCTTCTGCAGGTAGTACGGCAGAGCGAGCATGCGCTCGTGCAGGTAGTACCCGGCGCGGGCCGCGATGCCGGACTCCTTCGTGACCTTCGGCGCGGTGTCCTCGGTGGTCGACTGCGTGGGCGGCGGCACCACGGCGGGGTCCGGGTTGTCCATCGGGCCCTGCTTGTAGACCGACGGGGTGAAGTCCTCGTTGGGCGAGAAGGCGTGGTCGTTGGGCGGGACCGGCAGGAACGGCCAGTCCGTGGCACGGCCGCCGTCGTCGAACTTCGAGCCGATGTTGACCGACAGCGACGACCCGAGCGTCACCGTGCCGTACTTGACGGTCAGCGCGCCGACCCACGGGGCGATCACGACGGCGAACACGACGATCGTGGCGACCGGGGCCGTCCACCAGTGCCGGACGGGCTCACGGCGTCGGCGGGCGGACCAGACGCGCAGCAGCAACCAGAGGATCACGGCACCGACGGCCACCGGCAGCAGGAAGAGCTTGGTGAAGTACCCGAGCGCCGCGACGACGCCGAGGACCGCGCCGGAGACGACCCGCGCGCGCGTCGAGCCGTGCAGCGCCTGGTCGGCCCACCGGAGCGCCCAGAGGAACCCGACGACCCACGCGACGACGAGCAGGTCCGGGGTCTGCACCGACACCGCGCTCATCAGGGCGGGGATCGCGGTGACCATGAAGAGCACGGCGGGGACGATGCGGTGGTTCTGTGACCAGACGAGCCACCCGCCGATGCCGAGCACGACGGCCACGGCGAAGCAGTTCACGATCGCGAAGGCCGTCTGCATGCCGAGGCCGAGGGCGATGAACGGCGCCATCGTCCACGAGACCAGCGGCGACCAGTACGCGTTGATCGCGTCGGGCAGCCAGCCGTTCGCGTACTCGCGCGCGATGCCCATGTAGGAGATGCCGTCGACGTTCGTCACGCCGAGGCGGTTGTGGTACGCCACGGCGGCGCTCAGGGCGACCCCGATCACCACGAGGACGCCCAGGATCAGGGGCGCGACGACGTGCCGGTACCGTCGCGCACCCGCCCCCGAACGCCGCCGTGCGGGCTCGTGGGTGGCCTGATGTGCTGCGGTCGTCGTCACGGTCACGTGCTTCATCATGACATCCGTTCGCTTGTCGGACCGCACCGAGGCGGATCGCGAGCCCCGCTCGGCGTGTGGGAGACTGCCGGGGACCCCGCTCCGACCACCTCGAGGACGTTCGTTGGCCACCGAAACCCGCGCAGCCGAATCCGCAGCCGAACCGACGGCGGCCGCTCCCCGCGCAGGGGGTCGGCTCGAGTTCCCGTACCTGGACGGGCTCCGCGGTCTCGCCGCCCTGGCCGTGGTGTTCTACCACGCGTACCTCTTCACCGGGACGACCGGCACCGGGCCCACCGAACTGCCGTGGCTCAGACCGTTCATCGGGTGGGGCTACCTCGGCGTCCCGCTGTTCATCGTCCTGTCCGGCTACGTCCTGATGCTGCCCGTCGTGACCCGGTTCGACCGCTACCGGCTGCCCGGCGGCTTCTGGAAGTTCATCTGGCGCCGCGCCCGACGGATCATCCCGCCGTACTGGGCGTCGCTCGTCGTCTTCGCGCTCATCATCCTGTTCGTCCCGGTGATGGGGCAGCCCGGCGGCACCCAGTGGGACACGAAGCTCCCGATGGGCTGGGGCACCTTCCTCACGCACTTCTTCCTGGTGCACGACTTCTTCCCGCAGTACATCGGCAAGATCAACGGCCCGATGTGGACGGTCGCCGTCGAGTGGCAGATCTACTTCCTCATGCCGCTGCTGATCCTGCCGCTCTGGAAGGTCTTCGGTGGGTGGGCGACCGCGTCCTCGCTGGTCCTCATCGGCATGTGGATGGGCTCCGAGAGCCGCTACTCGTGGATGCACCCGTGGTTCGTCGGCCTCTTCGCGGTCGGCATGCTCGCGGCCGAGCTCACGGTGAAGGCCCGTGACGAGCACCTGACCGGCAAGCTGAACACCTCGAAGCTCGGCGGGCCGCGGTGGCAGAGCGGCGTGTTCGTGGCCGCGATGTTCGTGGGCATGCTCCTCGTCTTCTTCCGCAACCGCGACTACTGGCAGCACCAGACCTGGCCGTCCGAGGTCGTCCTCGGCATCTTCGCCGGCATCCTGCTGACCTGGATGGGGCGCAAGGCGGTCACCGGGCAGCACACCTGGCTCGCACGGTTCTTCGCCTGGAAGCCCTTCGTGCTCGCCGGCCTCGTGTCGTACACGATCTACCTCTTCCACAGTCCGTTGCTCGGACTCGGCAACCTGCTGCTCCTGCCGATGGGCCTCTACCCGAAGTGGCAGTTCCTGATGATGGTCTTCGTGGTGATCCCGATCACCCTGGCGATCTGCGTCGGCATGTGGTGGCTCGTGGAGCGCAACTTCCTGAACCGCCGGCAGAAGCACGCCACCCGCGAGGTCTCCTCGCGGGGTCGCCTGCCCGAGGTCGAGACGGACGACGAGCGCACCCGCACCGACCGCTAGCCCCGACAGGGGACGCTGCGGTCGACGCCGTCCGGGTGCGTCTCACGGACAGGTGTCGCCGAGGCCGGGTAGCATCGCCCGGACCGCGGCGTGGGAGATCAGGCCCACGGCATCTCGACAGGGAAGACGAGACCACATGCGCGCACCCATCAGCAGGATCCTCGGGCTCGGCACCGCTGCCGCCGTCGCCGGGGCCATCACCTTCGGCAGCGGCCCGGCGGTCGGCGCGACCGCGACGGAACCCGCCGACACCGGCCAGCAGCTCTCCATCGCCGAGATGGACCGCACCGGTAACCACACGATGGGTGCCGGCATCGCCGCCCACGCCGGTGAGACCCACGTGACGACCTCCCCCGACGCGACCTCGGGCGGCGGGGTGAGCGCACAGTCCCTCAGCTCGTCGGCCGCTGCCGCCACCGCAGGCGGGCCACCCCCCGGCCGGGTGCAGGGCTTCGACATCAGCGCGTGGCAGCCGAGCGTCAACTTCCTGCAGGCCTACCGCAACGGCGCCCGGTTCGTGTACGTGAAGGCGACCGAGGGCACCTCGTACGTCAGTTCCACCTACAAGCAGCAGTACGCCACCGCCAAGCAGCGCAACCTGTACCGCGGCGGCTACGTCTACGCACAGCCGAGCCAGGCCAGCGGCGCCGCGACCGCGAACTACTTCTTCGCCCACGGCGGCCAGTGGAGCAAGGACGGCAAGACCCTGCCACCGCTGCTCGACATCGAGTACGGCAGCGCTGCCCAGGGCACCTGCTACGGCAAGTCGTGGTCGTCGATGCGGAGTTGGATCAAGGACTTCAACAGGACCGTCGTCGCCAAGACGGGCCGGTACCCCGCGATCTACACCACGACCGACTGGTGGAAGCGCTGCACGAACAACAGCAACCAGTTCTCGAAGAACCCGTTGTTCGTCGCGATCTACCCGGTGAAGAACTTCACCACCCCCGGCACCCTCGGACGCAGCTGGTCGAAGTGGACCTTCTGGCAGTGGGCGGCCAGCGGCACGCTCCCCGGCGACCAGGACGTCTACCGCAACGACATCACGTACCTGAAGCGCTTCGCGTCCCGGACGAGCTGACGCCCGTCAGGGACGGCGCTGCGACCGACGGCCCTGCCACCAGCCGACGGCGAACAGCACCGCGCCGACGAGCAGGAACGGCCCACCCGCGAAGACGAGGAACGCCGCGCCGAACGGGAAGCTCCCGCCGGTCGCGGCGGACACGGTCAGGATCAGCGCCCCGGTTCCGGAGACGGCTCCGCCGAGGGCGGCGGTGACGCCGCCGGCGATGGTGAGGGCTCGACGTTCGCTCATGTCGTCAGCCTAGGGGCGCGCCCCCGGCGCTCCGCCACCACGAACGGACAGGAGGCCCGTGGCGGTGTCGCCACGGGCCTCCTGTCCGTCACGGGCGCGCGTTCGCACCCGCCGTGTCAGCGCACGGTGTCAGCGGACGTCGCGCGTCGCCTCGGCGAAGTCGGCGTCGAGGGCGGTCGCCATGCGGGCCACGCCCTGCGCGAGCTGCGCGCGGACCGCGTCGCGGTCCGCGTCGAGCGCCTCGAGCTGCGCCGTGACGTCGTCGACGAAGGTGGGCTCGAGTGCGGCCTCGATCGGCTTCGAGTAGGCCTGCTGGCCCATCTGCTCGAAGAACAGCCGACCCTTGTCGACGTAGTAGAGGACCGCGGCGGGGACCCCGGCGATGGTCGCGACGATCGCCGAGTGCAGGCGGCTCGCCAGGAACAGGCGGCTGCGCGACATCAGACCGGCGTACTCGGACGGCGAGAACTCGTCGGCCTCGACCACGTGGGTGCGGTCGGCGTGCCGCATCAGCGCGATGACCTCGCGGGCGAAGGCGGCGTCGCCCTCGGACGCTTCCATGTGCATCGGGTAGAACACGACGTCGGCGTCCCAGCGGTCGATCACACGATCGGCGAGGTCGGCGACGGCCTGCCGGTATGTCACGAGCTTGTCGCTGTCGACACCGGTCTGGCGGAAGCGCTTCGGCAGGAAGCGGAACGGGATCCAGCCGCTGCGCTTGTAGTGGAACCAGCGACGGACGCCGAAGCCGATCGAGCCCTCGAGCTGCTCGGCCGTCAGGCCCGTGGTGCGCTCGAGCCGCTCGAGCACGTCCGCGTCGGGCGGGGTGACCGTCCCGACGACCGCGGGGTCGAAGGACGACACGATCGGTGTCTTCACGCCCCAGGACAGGAGCTTCTCGCGGGACTCGTCGTCGCGGACGGCGAACGCGCTGCAGAGGTCCACGGTGGCACGGATCAGTCGCTTGCTGACCCCGGCGGTGGTCGGGCCGATGCCCTGGAACGCCCCGACGAGGTGCTTGTTGACCGCACGGACGAGCAGCATCTTGCCGAACCAGTACACGAGGCCGAGCTTGTTCGTGTAGTCCTTCAGGATCTCGCCGCCACCCCACAGCACCACGTCGGCGCCGCGGGCGGCACGGAGCAGCGCGAACAGGTCGCCGATGCCGGTGCTGTACGGGGAGACCGGCAGGAACCGTATCCCGAACCACGCGGCGTCCCGCTCGGGGTACTGGGACAGGGACACGATCTCGGCGTCCGGCCACCGTCGACGGACGAGCTCGACGTTGCCGGCGAGGATCGCCCGGTCCCCGCGGTTGTGGGGCGAATCGCTATTGTGGATCAGTACGCGCACGGGTGGAGAGCCTACCGGACCGTCCACCGCCAGCCCCGGAAAGGCACGATGTCCCGCAGCACCCGCTCCGCCCGTCCCCACGCTCCCCGGCCCCGCCTGCTGGTGCTCGGATCGACCTTCCCGGCCCATCCGGACGACGGCGTGCCGGCGTTCGTGCTCGACCTCGCCCACCAGGAGGCCACCGAGTTCGACACCCTCGTGCTCACCCCCCGCGTGCCGGGCGGTGCCGCGAAGGAGCGCATCGGCGAGGTCGCGGTGCGCCGCTACCCGTACTTCCCGCGTCGCTTCGAGGACCTGGCCGACGGCGCGATCCTCGACAACCTCAAGGAGCGACGCTCCCGCATCGTGCAGGTGCCCGCGCTGGTGCTGGCGCAGTACCTGGCCGTGCGGCGCGTGGTGCGCTCCGCGAAGCCCGACGTCATCCACGCGCACTGGGCCATCCCGCAGGCCCTCGTCGCGACCCTGGCGGCCCCGGGCGTGCCCGTCGTCGTGACGACCCACGGCGGGGACATCTACGCGCTCCGCGCGGCTCCCCTGGTCCGGCTCAAGCGCTGGATCTTCGGACGATCGGCGCACGTCACCACCGTCAACTCGGAGATGCGCGAGCGCCTGACCGAGTGGGGCGTCCCCGAGTCGCGCTCGACCGTGATCCCGATGGGTGTCGACCTCGGCCCGGCCCGCGACACCCGCGCCCGTGTCGCGCCGCAGGAGCACCACGTCGTCGCTGTCGGTCGTCTGGTCGAGAAGAAGGGCTTCGGCAACCTGATCGAGGCGCTCCGCGGCCTGGGCGACGACGTGCCGTGGCGCCTCAACATCGTCGGCGACGGGCCCTACCGCGCCCAGCTCGAACAGCAGGCGGCGGGGCTGCCGGTGACGTTCCTCGGCCAGCGGGGCCGCACCGAGGTGCTCGAGACCCTCGCGTCGGCCACCGTCGTCGCGGTGCCGTCGATCCCCGCGGCGAACGGCGACCAGGAGGGCCTGCCGGTCACCCTGCTCGAGGCCGCGGCGGTCGGGGCCGCGATCGTGGCGAGCGACCTGCCGGGCATCCGGGACGTCGTGCAGGACGACGAGTCCGGCGTGCTCGTGCCCCCGGGCGACGTCCCGGCGCTCCGCGCAGCACTGCAGCGCGTGCTCACCGACGACGCAGCGCGCTCGCGCTACCAGGAGCAGGCCGTCGTCTCGGCTGCGGAGTTCTCCACCGAACGGATCGGCGAGCGCTACCGGGCGGTGCTGCGCGCGGCCATCGCGTAGAGCACCACGACGGCCGCGGCGCACACCGCCGCGGCCGAGGACGCCAACACGACGACGGTGCCGGAGTGGCCCACGAGCTCGGACCCCGCGGTGTCGACGAGCGACCAAGTCGGCACGACGGCCGCCAGTGCCCAGGCCAGCGCGGCCCACGTGCCGACCCGGCCCCAGGCGAGGAACCCCGCCGACATCGCCAGAGCGATCGGCACCAGGACGGTGAGCGTGTAGCGGTTCAGCGGCGCCCCACCGCCGGCGGCGTAGCGGATCTCGACGACGACGAACAGCACGGTGACGACCACGAGCATCGCGACGACGAGCCGGCGCGACCACCGGTCGTCATCGGCCGGGGCCCAGGGCCGCAGGCGACGCGCCGCCAGGGCGGCCACGAACAGCAGGACCGGCAGGAGCAGGAGCACCCACGGCAGCGGTGACGCGACGGGCAGTGCGCCGCGGAAGAGCGCGAAGAGCTGACGCCAGAACCCCAACATCGAGACGACCTCGACCTCGGAGTAGTGCGGCCGGGGCGTGTACCCGGGCCACGCGGTCGGCCGACCGCTGAACGAGCCGGTCAACGCCTGGTTGCGGAGCCAGAACCACCCGGACGCCACGGCCGCGGCGGCGAGGGGCACCGCGGCGACCAGGACACGGGCGCCGAGCCCCCGCAGGCGACCGAGCCGCACCGTCCGGGACAGCGCGAACGCGACGACGATCGCCACGAGCCAGAGCGCGAACGTCAGTCGCGTCGTCATCCCGGCGGCGGCGACGAGTGCTCCCCCGACCGCGAGCCCCGGGCCCACTCCGGAGCGGAGCGCCGCACCGGCCACCCCGCACGCGAGGGCGCAGGTCAACGCCGCCAGCGAGTCGTTGTAGACGACACCACCCTGCACCACGAGGACACTGGTGGACGCGGTGACGACGGCGACGGTCGCGGGCAACCGCACGACGCCCGGGAAGCAGCGTGCCGCCGCCCACGCCGCACTCGGCACGACCGCGGCGGCGAACACGGCGTTGACCAGCCGACCGAACACGACCGCCTGCACCGGGTGGCCGGCGTCCACGAGCGGTCCGACCACCGGGGCGAGCAGGACGTAGTACAGCGGCGGGTGCTGGGCGACCCACTGCACGGGAGGCGTCCCGCCGAAGCCCGGCCGGAAGCGGATGCCGTCGAGCAGCACGGGCAGCTGCCCGTGCCACACCCGCAGCACGTAGTCCACGTGCGCGGACTCGTCGACGCTCGCGAGCGGCATCGACGAGAACGTCCGTGCCACCGAGGCGGTCAGGACGAGCAGCGTGGCGGCGAGGACGACCGGTGTCGCCCAGTCCCGGCCGCGGAACCCCGTGGTGAGCAGCGCGTGGACGCGGTCGGAACGCCGGGGGTGCCGCCGCACGTCAGGCGACGTCAGCGTCCCATGCCGCGGTACGTGAAGCCGGCGGCTGTCCACGCGTCACGGTCGAGGCAGTTGCGGCCGTCGATGACGACGGGCGACGCCACGAGTGCAGCGGCGGCGGACGCATCGAGCTCGCGGAACTCGGTCCACTCGGTGAGCACGAGCACGAGCTCCGCCCCGCCGAGCGCCTCGGCCGCGCTCTCGACGTAGTCGAGCTCGGGGTGCACGCGGCGGGCGGTGACGACGGCCTCGGGGTCGTACGCCGAGACGACGGCGCCGAGCTCGTGCAGGCGGGCTGCGATGTCGAGGGCCGGCGAGTCGCGCACGTCGTCGGAGTTCGGCTTGAAGGCCAGGCCGAGCACCGCGACACGCTTGCCGCTGACGACCCCGCCGAGCAGCTCCTGCGCCAGCTCGACGACGTGGGCGCGACGTCGCAGGTTCGTGGCGTCGACGTCGGCCAGGAACGCCAGGGACTCCCCGACCCCCAGCTCGTTCGCCCGCGCCTGGAACGCACGGATGTCCTTCGGCAGGCAACCGCCACCGAAGCCGAGGCCGGCGTTCAGGAACTTGCGGCCGATGCGGGCGTCGTGACCGATCGCGTCGGCGAGCGCCGTGACGTCGGCACCGGCGACCTCGGCGATCTCGGCCATCGAGTTGATGAACGAGATCTTGGTGGCGAGGAACGCGTTGGCGCTGATCTTCACGAGCTCGGCGGTGGGCAGGTTGACGACGAGTCGGGGCGTGCCGGCGGACAGCGCCTCGGCGTAGACCTCGTCGAGGGTGGCGACGGCCTGTTCGCCGGCCTCGCCGTCCGGCACACCGTAGACGAAGCGGTCCGGCGCGATGGTGTCCTGCACGGCGAAGCCCTCACGCAGGAACTCGGGGTTCCAGACGAGCGTGGCACCGGGGACGGCTTCGCTGACCTCGGCGGCCAGCCGTGCGGCGGTGCCGACGGGCACGGTCGACTTGCCGACGACGAACTCGCCGGCGGACAGGTGCGGGGTGAGCGCGGCGACGGCGGCGTTCACGTAGGTCAGGTCCGCAGCACCGGTGGGACCCTGCGGGGTGCCGACGGCGAGGAAGTGCACGCGGGCACCGGCGACCTCGGCCATGTCGGTGGTGAAGCGGATCCGACCGGACTCGAGGGCCTCGGTCAGGATCTCGGGCAGGCCGGGCTCGAAGAAGGGGGCCTCGCCCGCGGCGAGCCGCTCGATCTTGGTGGGGTCGACGTCCACGGCGACGACCTCGTGTCCGAGTTTGGCCATGGAGGCGGCGTGCACGGCACCGAGGTAGCCGCAGCCGATCACTGAGATACGCACGTCGAAGAAGGTACCGGTTTCTCGCCGAAGTCTCATCACGGCGCCCGCAGCGACGCTCGCAGCGCCCGGTCAGGCCCGCACGTCGCCCCACGGCGGACGGTCCGGTCCGCCGACGATCTCGTCCCAGTCCGGCTCACGGTGCCGACGCCTGGCCTCGTACGCCTCCACCAGGTCGTGCAGGACGGCGACGACGAGGTCGGCGTGCGGCACGTCTGCGAGCACCACCGCGGGGTCGTCCCCGGGGAACACGAGCACGTCGCCGGAGCGGAACAGCCCCTGCAGCCCGCGGCGCCGTACCGTGACGTCGTAGCCGCGGGAGTGCAGGAGTTCCCGTCGGGTACGCGTACCGAGTCCGTTGACCACGACCAGGCGACGGGTGGTGACGACGTACCGCTCCGACATCCAGCGGAACAGCGGGACGGCGCCGCCGAACACGACGAGCACCACGACGACGAGCGCGACGACGGCGTTCAGCCACGCCAGCTGTGCCTGGAACACGCCGAAGCCGAACCCGCCGGCCGCGGTGACGAGCACGACGAACACCGCCGGGCGCACCAGCCGACGGGCGTGCGGTCGCAGGCGTGCGACGACACGTTCGGGCGGGGGCTCGGCGGTCATGCCGTCATGCATACCGCAGGTGGGTGACGTCCCCCACCGCGACGCCCCTGGTGACGCCCGCCTGGTCCCGGATCGTGATGCGGCCGGCGTCGTCGATGCCGGTTGCGTCGGCCTCCTCGACGGTGCCGTCCGGCAGCTCGAGGCGGATGCGGCGACCGATCGTCCCACACGCGGCGCGGACGTGGGACCGGACCGTCTCAGCGGCGGGACCACCCGTGACCAGGCCGGCCACCGCCTCCAGGACGGACCGCAGGAAGGCGGCCAGGACCGCGTCGGCCAGGGCGGGTGCGTCGTCGACCGCGCCGGCGAGCAGGAGCGAGGTGGACGTCGGGGTGGGCAGTCGATCCGTCGGGATCGTCAGGTTCACGCCGGCCCCGACCACGACGCTGCCGTCCGCGGCGACCTGGCAGAGGATCCCGCACACCTTGTCCCCGGCGACCTGCACGTCGTTCGGCCACTTCACGACGACGTCGGCGCCGGCGGGGAGCACCGACGCGATCGCGTCGCGCATCGCCGCCCCGGCGACCAGCGGCAACCAGCCGCGGTCGTGGTCGTCCAGGTCCGCACGGACGAGCACGCTGGCGGCGAGCGTCTCACCGGCCGGAGCGGTCCAGGTGCGGTCCAGCCGGCCCCGACCCGCGGTCTGGTGCAGGGTGGCGACGACGCTGCCGTGCTGCTGCTCGGGGGCGGCGGCGAGCAGGTCCGCGTTGGTGGACCCGGTCTGGGCGGGAGCGGTGATCGTCGCGCCCGCCGACCGGACGGCCGCGCTGGTGGCGGGGAACGACGGCGACGGGGATGTGGACATGCACGCAAATGTACGGGCAGGAACCGTGGGGGTCCTCCAACCGGCACCGTCCCACCCGCCGGTAGGGTGAGCGGGTGACTTCAGGAGACACCCCCGATCTGTCGACGACGGCCGGCCGACTGGCCGACCTCCGCGACCGGTACCACGAGGCCGTGACCGCCGCGGGCGAATCCGCCATCGCCAAGCAGCACGCGAAGGGCAAGGGCACCGCGCGCGAACGCATCGAGCAGCTGCTCGACGAGAACTCCTTCGTGGAGTTCGACGAGTTCGTGCGGCACCGCACCACGTCGTTCGGCATGGACGCCAAGCGCCCCTACGGCGACGCGGTCGTCACCGGCGTCGGCACGATCCACGGCCGCAACGTCGCCGTCTACGCGCAGGACTTCACGGTCTTCGGCGGGTCGCTCGGCGAGGTCGCCGGCGAGAAGATCATCAAGGTCATGCAGCACGCGCTGAAGACGGGCGTGCCGATCATCGGCATCCTCGACTCCGGCGGCGCCCGCATCCAGGAAGGCGTCGTCGCCCTCGGCAAGTACGGCGAGATCTTCCGCCTGAACACGCAGGCGTCCGGGGTCATCCCGCAGCTGTCGATCGTGATGGGCCCGGCGGCCGGCGGTGCCGTGTACTCCCCCGCCCTCACCGACTTCGTCATCATGGTCGACAAGACCAGCCACATGTTCGTCACCGGCCCCGACGTCATCAAGACCGTCACCGGCGAGGACGTCGGCTTCGAGGAGCTCGGCGGCGCCCAGACGCACAACGCGGTCTCCGGCGTGGCCCACTACCTGGCCGAGGACGAGACCGACGCGCTCGACTACGCGCGCTCGCTCATCGGGTTCCTGCCGGACAACAACCTGTCCGACCCGCCGGCCTACGACGTCGCCCCCGAGCTCGAGACCACCGACGCCGACCACGAGCTCGACCTCGTGATCCCGGACTCGACGAACCAGCCGTACGACGTCACCACGATCATCGAGCACATCGTCGACGACGGTGAGTTCCTCGAGGTCCAGCCGCTCTTCGCGCCGAACATCCTGATCGGCTTCGGCCGGGTCGAGGGCCGCACGGTCGGCATCATCGCGAACCAGCCGCAGGCGATGGCCGGCACCTTGAACATCGACGCCGGCGAGAAGGCCGCCCGCTTCGTTCGGTTCTGCGACGCCTTCGGCATCCCGATCCTGACCCTGGTGGACGTGCCCGGCTACCTGCCCGGCACCGACCAGGAGTGGACCGGCGTCATCCGCCGCGGCGCGAAGCTGCTGTACGCGTACGCCGAGGCCACCGTCCCGCTCGTCACCGTCATCACCCGCAAGGCCTACGGCGGCGCGTACATCGTGATGGGCTCGAAGCAGCTCGGTGCCGACATCAACCTGGCGTGGCCGACCGCCGAGATCGCCGTCATGGGCGGCCAGGGTGCCGTCAACATCCTGTACCGCGCCGAGATCAAGCGCGCCGAGGAGTCCGGCGAGGACGTCGCCGCGGTCCGCACGAAGCTCGCGAACGAGTACACGTACAACGTCGCGTCCCCGTACCTGGCGGCCGAGCGCGGTGAGCTCGACGGCATCATCCAGCCGCACGCCACCCGGGTGTCGGTCATCAAGGCCCTCCGGTCGCTGCGGGGCAAGCGCGCCACGCTGCCCCCGAAGAAGCACGGGAACATCCCCCTCTGATGGAACCGGTCGAATCGCCGCGCACGGGATCATCACGGTCCCGCGGCCTGATGGGTCGCCACGCAGCAGCCGTGCCCTCGGACGAACCGGCCTCGGTGGCGGACGTCCGGGTGGTCTCCGGCGACCCCAGCCCCGAGGAGCTCGCCGCCGTCGTGGCCGTCCTGCAGCGCCAGGCCGACGAAGCCGCAGCGGCCGGACGCGCCGCCGTGGTCGTCGAGCCCCGCACCGGATGGGACGCCGCGGCCCGCGGACTGCGCCGCCCGCTCGACCACGGACCGGGTGCCTGGGGCCGATCGCTCCGCTGATGTACCCCTGGTGCGCAGGCGTCCGAGAACGGTCGCAGGGCGTACTTCCCGGTCGGTATCCCCTCACTCGGGGGACACGATCAGCGGATGCGGACCGGAAACGCCGGAATTGTCCCCCATAATGACGACTGACATGCAACACGGGTGTGGGCATAGTTGGTGGTGTTCGGTGTCCTTCAACGAAAGACATCGCAGGTCGGTGGCCGACTAGGGTACGAAGCCACCGTCCGCTGCGAGGCAGGGCGACATTCGGGTTGTCGCTCAGCCTCGGGTCGTGAACGGGCCGGTCGGTATCCGACCGGCCCGTTCCCCGTCCCCGGGGCTTGTCGCCGGTGCGGGCGGGCGCAGGTGCGGCTGGCCAGGGCGTGGACGGAGCCGATGCGGAACGACGCCGTCGACGTCGTCCGACGACGACGCGGTCGCCTCCGTGCGCGCGCCAGCCCGGCGCTCCCACGTGACGGCCGGGAGGCCCGTGGCGGCGCCGCCACGGGCCTCCCGGCTGTCCCCCATCACGTCCACCGCCGCCCGCACGCCCGGCCGCGCCACCCGCCTCCGCAGCGCCCTCCACACCACGTTCGCGACGATCCACGCGTCGATCACGTGGTGCATCGTCGCGACACGCGTGCCGGGCGGGGCGTGCGTCCGCGTGCCGCGCGCTACGCCGGCTCGTGCCGCGGGATCTCCAGCCAGAGCGCGACGGAGTCGTCCTCGTCCCCGTCGTCGTCGTCCATCCCCGCTCCGAGCGCCGCGGACTCGCTGGCCGCGCCGTCGAGCCGGAGTCCGACGACGGTCACCGCGGAGTCGGAGCCCTCGCTGACGGTCCGGACGATGACGTTGTCGGCATCGCGGGCCTGCCGGAGGGCCTCGGCGACGCGGGCGTGTATGCGGCGGATGTCCGGGGCGTCCAGGTCGTCGAGCCCGCCGTCGTCGTGCAGCTGGACGGTCGCTCCGCGGCGGCGCAGGCGCATCACCTCGTCGCGGACGTCGTCGGACAGCAGGGACCGGCCGCGGATCTCGTCGCGGATGGCCTGCTCGAGGTGCAGGCACTCGGCACGGTCGGCGTCGTCGAGGTCGCCGCAGGAGTCGATGATGCGCTGCAGCATCGGCAGGGCCATCCGGGTGGTCTGGCTCAGCCGGAACTGCCGCTCGAACACGTGGGCGTCCTGCGCGGCCTGCCAGTCGGCGGTCTCCTGCTCGGCGAGGACGAGCTCACGGGTGTTCCGGGTGGCGCGACTCATCGCGGCGGCGAAGACCGTCGCGATCGCGACCCAGGCGACGCTGCCGACCACGCCGAGCCCGCCGAGCGAGCCGAGACCGGCCCACGCGACGGTGTACACGGTCAGGAACAGCACGCCGGCCCATGCGAAGGGGCCCCGGCCGCGCACGACGAGCACCACCATGAGCGTGCCGATGGCCGCGATCCACCACGTGGCGGAGCCCGGACCACGACCATCGACGACGACGGGGGCGGCGATCACCGGCATCACGATGGCGGTGGCGAGGGAGAAGCAGGCCGTCCAGACCGGTAGGACCCTGCCGGGGACGAACAGTGCGAGGCCGGTGGCCGCGGCGTACAGGACCATGCACGCGATGATCGGGGCGACCTGGTCGACGCGCGGGAGCGTGGCCGCGGCGAGGACCAGGTGGTAGAGGGAGAACAGCGACGCCAGGCCGATGGCGATGCTCGCCGGCAGGGAGACCTTCATGCGGTCACCTTCGCGGAAGGTGACCACGTCAGCACGATGCGGGTGCCCTCGCCCGGTGCAGTGTGTACCTCGGCGCGACCGTCGACGGTCGCGACCCGCTCCACGATGGAGCGGCGGACACCGAGCCGTTCGGCGGGGATGGCCGCGACGTCGAACCCGCGCCCGTCGTCACCGACCTCGACGAGCACGCCCTGGCCCTGCTGCTCGATGCGGACCCAGCGCGAGACGTCACCGTCGCCGGCGTGCTGCACGCTGTTCACCGCGGCCTGCAGCGCCGCCGAGGCGAGCGCGTCGGCGACCGACGCGGGCAGGCGGACCGCCCCGGTCGGTGTCGGGACCAGACGGACCGGGGCGGGCAAGGCACCCACCCCCTCGCGGATGCGCGCCCGGAGTTCCCCGAGGGCGACCGGCGCGACGTCACCGGGACCGTCGGTGGCCGCGGCCTCGAGGTGGTCGATCGCGTTCCGGGCCATCCGCGCGGCGAGGGTCTTGGCCTCGAGCGTGTCGGCGCGAGCGGCGGAGAGCAGCGTCGTGAGCACGCTGTCGTGCACGATGGCGTCCACCTGGACCCGCTCGACCTCGGTGGCGTGCTCCCGGATGGCGAGCGAGTACCGCCGCACGGCCGTGGACTGCGCCGTGTCGACCGACGTGGCCGCACGCCGCAGCACCACCGCGATGACGAGCACCGCGCCGCTGAGCAGTGCCGTGTAGACGCCGTCGAGCAGGACCGCGAGGACCCCGACGTCGCCGCCGAGCGGGCTGAGCCGGATCACCACGTAGACCGCGGGCACGAGCGCCGTGTAGACCGTCGCGCGCCACGTCGCGAAGCCCATCGCCGCTGCCGTGCAGCCGACCGTGCAGAACCACCACGGCCACGGCTGCTGCGACGACGGGATGGGCTCCTGCACGGTCGCCGTCCACGTCACGAGCACGACGAGGAACAGCAGCGCGCAGACGATCTGCGCCAGCTGCGCGACCCGCTGCACGAAGGCGGAGACCCCGACGAACACGAACGACGCCGCGAGGGCGAGCATCAGCGTCGGACCCCAGAACGGGTCGAGGTACGGCAGCTGCTGCAGGACCGCGGGCGCGTCGACGATGCCGAGGCCGATCGCCGCCATCGCGAGGAGGATCGCGAACGCGCGCTCCACCGACGCCTGCGTGATCGAAGCGCGGACGCTGCGCGCCGGATCGGCGCCGAACGGCGCCGGTTCGACGACCGTCCGCGCCGACTCAGCCGCGGTCGCCATCCGTGTCAGCGACCGTCGCCGTCGGGGTCGATGCCCGAGTCGAGCCCGGGGAGGATCCCGTCCTCGACGGCTCGACGCAGCAGGTCGACCTTCGTCGGGGCCGGGCGGCCGACCTCGACGTACTTCACCCGGATCCGGTCGAGGTACTCACGCGCCGTCGAGTAGCCGATGCCGAGCTGCTGGGCGGCGAGCTTGAGCGGGAGGCCCGAGGCGTAGAGGTGCAGGATCTCGCGCTCCCGGCGGCCGAGCTGTGCCTTCGCGAAGTCGCGGTCGGCGTCGATGGCGCTCGCCCACTCGAGGTTGTTGAGCACGTCACCGCGTGCGACGGTGGCGACCGCGGCCATCACGGTCTTGGTGGCCGAGGATTTCGGGATGACGCCGGCAGCCCCTGCTGCGAGCGCCTCACGCACGTTGGCGACCCGGTCCGCGATGGAGTGCACGAGCACCGCCGATCCCGTCCCCTGCACGCCCTTGACGTTCTCGGTGACGGTCGAGCCGTCGCCGAGGGACAGGTCGAGGACGACGACGTCGACCTCTCGCCCGTCGAGGTTCTGGACGTACTCCGGGACGCTCGCGGCGGTGAGTACCACCTCGAACCCCTCGTTCTGGCACGCCGCCTGGATCCCGAGTCGGACGGACTCGTGGTCGTCGACGATCGCGACCCGGACCGGCCTGGTGGCCGCCCCTGACGTCTCGGTGCTGGTGGTTGTCGTTCCTGCTGCCACAGTGGCCTCTCGTTCCGATGCGCGACGCCGGCCCCTGAAACCGGAGTGCCATCAACGACCCAGGATACCCAGCCCGGACTCAGGTGCGGGGCTTCTGGGCTGCGCCACGCTGGCCGGTCCGCCGATTGGTGGACACCCCGGCACGCAAGGAGCGGCAGCCGGACCCGCCCCGGTCGCGCCCGGGTCGTGCCCGGGCCTCAGCGGGCGGGGACCAGGCGTGCGACGGCTTCCAGGTGGTGGGTGTGCGGGAACAGGTCGAAGGCCCGCAGTGCTTCGAGCCGGTAGCCGAGGTCGGCGAACGTCGCGACGTCGCGGGCCAGCGCCACCGGGTCGCACGCCACGTAGACGACCTGCTCCGGCTGGAGCGCGGCGATCTGCACGACCACGTCACGACCGGCACCGGCGCGGGGCGGGTCGAGCACGATCGTGCCGGCGCGGAAGCGGTCCTTCTCGGCGCGCGAGGCGTTCGCCACCGTGTTCGTCAGCCAGCGGTCCACGCGGCCGGTCTCGGCGCGGGCGCCGAGCCACTCGGACAGGTTCTCCTGCGCGTGCTCGGTGGCACGGGCGGCGCTCTCGACGCTCGTGATGCGCGCCTTCGGGCCGACCAGGTCGCCGAGGGCGGCGGCGAGCAGGCCGACACCGCCGTACAGGTCCAGGTGGGTGCCCTCGGGGTCGAGGCGGTCGCGGTCGACCAGGTCCTGCACGGCCTCGCTGAGCACGGTCGCCGCGGCGCGGTGCACCTGCCAGAACCCGTTGTCGTCGACCTGGAACGTGCGCTCGCCCACGACCTCGGTCACCACGGTCGGCTTCTGGTCGTCGATGACGAGCCGCGCGCCCTCGGAACCACTCGGTGCGAGGACGTCGATGACCGACGAGCCCGGCAGTGCCCCACGGCCGAGCGGGGCGCTCTGCTGCACGACGGCGGTCGCGAGCGGCAGGCCGGTCACCGGGATGACGGAGTGGGAGCGGGCCGCGAACGGACCGGCGGTGCCCTGCTCGTCGACGTGCAGCCGGACGCGGGTGCGCCAGCCCAGGCCGTTCGCGGCGTCGTCGCCGGGCGCGGCCTCGACGACGACGTCGTGGCCGAGCACCTCGGCGAGGTCCATCCGTGCGAACCGCGCGAACGAGTCGACGAGGACGTCGTGCTTGAGCGTGCGCTGGTGTGCGAGGGCGATGTGACCGAACTCGGCACCACCCGGGCGCGTCTCGGGGTCACGCCCGAGCGCGGCCTCGGGCCAGACGTGGTCGACGCGGTGCTCGCTCGGCGTGACGACGCTGACCGTGTCGGCGCGCCAGAACGACTTCTTGCGGTCCTCGGTCACCCGGGCGACAACGCGCTCCCCGGGGATCGCGTCCGACACGAAGACCACCCGTCCTTCGTGCCGTGCCACCGAGATGCCGCCGTGGGCGATCCCGGTGACGTCGAGTTCGAGCAGCGTGCCGACGGATTCACCCATGGTGAGATGGTCCCATGCGTCTGTACCTCGCGAGTACATCCCCCGCCCGCCGAGCACTCCTCGCCCAGTCCGGGATCGAACCCGTGCTCGTGTCCCCCGGGGTCGACGAGGACGCCGTCGGTGCCGCCGCAGCGGCATCGCTCGGCCGCGCACTGAGCGGTCCGGAGCTCGTCTCGCTCCTCGCCGTCGCGAAGGCGTCCGCAGTCGCCGACTCCGCCGTCGCCGGGTCGCCGGTCGACGGGGTGGTGTTCGGCGGGGACTCCGCGTTCGAGGTCGACGGACAGCTGTACGGCAAGCCGCACGACCCCGCGGTCGCCCGGGAGCGCTGGCGGCAGATGCTCGCCGCGGGCGGCGGGACGCTGTGGAGCGGACACTGCGTGATCGATCGACGGCGCGACGACCGGCGCCGGGCCCCGGACCCGGCCACGGGACGGCCTGGAGGCGCGGCTCCGGACCGCACCGTGCCTCCCGTCCGGCCCCTGGTCACGTCCACCGCCGGCGTCCCGCAGCTGGGTGACGTCGCGCCCGGTGGGTCGGCGCTGGCCGCCGGTGGCGACCGCGTGGTCGCGGTCGACAGCGCGGTGCTGACCTTCGCCGACGACGTGTCCGTCGACGAGATCGACGCGTACGTCGCGACGGGCGAGCCGCTCGAGGTGGCCGGTGCCTTCACGATCGACGGTCGGGCCGCGGCGTACATCACGCGGATCGACGGGGCACCGTCCGCCGTGATCGGGATGTCGCTGCCGGTGCTGCGATCGATGCTCCTCCGGGGCTTCGGCCTCGCCTGGCACGACCTCTGGGCACTGTAGACATCCGCACCTCTTCGGGGTGGTTCTTTGTGGGTGCCAGTCAAAACGCACTCCCGCCGCACGAATACGCTGATGTGTCATGCCCCGTATCAGCAAGGTCCTCATCGCGAACCGCGGCGAGATCGCCGTCCGCATCATCCGCGCGGCCCGCGACGCGGGCAAGGCATCGGTCGCGGTCTACGCCGACCAGGACCGCGACGCCCTGCACGCCCGCCTCGCCGACGAGGCCTACGCGCTGAACGGCACCACGAGCGCCGACACGTACCTCGTCATCGACAAGATCATCTCGGTCGCCCGCCGCTCCGGCGCGGACGCCGTGCACCCGGGCTACGGGTTCCTCGCCGAGAACGCCGACTTCGCCCGCGCCGTCATCGATGCCGGGCTCGTCTGGATCGGCCCGTCGCCGGAGTCGATCGAGCGTCTCGGTGACAAGGTGTCCGCGCGCCACGTCGCCGAGAAGGTGGGCGCCCCGCTCGCCCCCGGCACCATCGAGCCCGTCAAGGACGCCTCCGAGGTCATCGCGTTCGCCGACGAGGTCGGCCTGCCGGTCGCCATCAAGGCGGCGTTCGGCGGCGGCGGCCGTGGCCTGAAGGTCGCACGGACGCGCGACGAGGTCGCCTCGCAGTTCGAGTCCGCCACGCGAGAGGCGATCGCCGCCTTCGGTCGGGGCGAGTGCTTCGTCGAGAAGTACCTGGACAAGCCCCGCCACGTCGAGACCCAGTGCCTGGCGGACGAGCACGGCAACGTCGTCGTCGTCTCCACACGCGACTGCTCGCTGCAGCGCCGCCACCAGAAGCTCGTCGAGGAAGCTCCGGCGCCCTACCTGACGCCCGAGCAGCAGACCGCGCTGTACGAGTCGTCGAAGGCGATCCTGCGCGAGGTCGGCTACGTGGGCGCCGGCACCTGCGAGTTCCTCATCGGCGCCGACGGCACCGTGTCCTTCCTCGAGGTCAACACCCGCCTGCAGGTCGAACACTGCGTGTCCGAAGAGGTCACCGGCATCGACCTGGTGCGCGAGCAGTTCCGCATCGCCGAGGGTGGCGTGCTCGACTACTCGGATCCCATGCCGCGGGGACACTCCTTCGAGTTCCGCATCAACGGCGAGGACCCGGGTCGCAACTTCTTCCCCGCGCCCGGCCCCGTGCACGCCTTCAACGCGCCGTCCGGCCCCGGCGTGCGCGTCGACTCGGGCGTCGTCTCCGGCGACGTCGTGTCCGGCTCGTTCGACTCCATGCTCGCGAAGCTGATCGTCACCGGCGCCACCCGTGCCGAGGCGCTGGAGCGTTCGCGTCGCGCACTCGCCGAGTTCGAGGTCACCGGCCTGCCGACCGTGCTCCCCTTCCACCGCGCGGTCGTGTCCGACCCCGCCTTCGCGACCGACGACTCCGCGCCGTTCTCGGTGTACACGCAGTGGATCGAGACCGACTTCGTCAACGACATCCCGGCTTGGAGCGGCTCCCCCGAGGAGCTCCCGACGCCGGCCGCGCGCGACAGCGTCGTGGTCGAGGTGCAGGGCAAGCGCATCGAGGTCACCATGCCGTCGATCGTCGGTGGCGGTGCCGCCGGTCGTCGTCCGGCCGGCCCCTCCGCTCCCCCGAAGCGCCGTTCGTCGGCCGTCCGCGGGGGCCTGGCGAAGTCCGGGTCGTCCGTGGCGTCGCCGATGCAGGCCACCGTGGTGAAGCTCGCGGTCGCCGAGGGTGACACCGTGGTGAAGGGCGACCTGCTCGTCGTGCTCGAGGCCATGAAGATGGAGCAGCCCGTGCAGGCCCACAAGGACGGCGTCGTCACCGGGCTGAACGCCCCGGTCGGCCAGACGGTCTCGTCCGGTCACGTGCTGCTCGAGCTCGCGTAGCGCGGGCTCCCGCAAAACACCGGTGTTCGCCGGTTGAACACGCGCACACCGCGGTTCGACTCGTGAACACCGGTGTTTTGCTTCATCGAACACGACGCACTCCGGCTGCCTCGAGTGCCACGGGGCCGTTGCCGCCCGGCTCGACGTCCGGCCACGTCACGCGGACGACCCTCCGGACGGAGCGGTGCGCACGGAGCCGGTCCTCTCGGAGCTTCTCGTCGATGACGACACGCTCAGGGGTCCGACCAGCGCGCATCGTCCGGTCGCGGTACTTGACCAGCCCGTCGAACTCCACGACCACGCCGGCGTCCTCGAACCAGAAGTCCACCCGGCCGATCAGGCCGGCCGCATCGCGGAACTCCTGCTGCAGCATCGGCGCCGGGAACCCCGCTGCTGCCCAACACAGCCGCGCCACTGACTCACCCGGCGAGTCAGCAGCCGCGTCCGCGAACTCGATCGCCCGTCGCGCGCGGGTGGACGCCCGCGGACGAGGCTCCCGACTGCGCAGTTCGGCGAGCAGCGCTTCGCGCGACACTCCTCGGGCCAGCACCGCGTCCAACACGACCACCGCAGTGCGGAACGACGCTCGGAGCGCGACGTCGACCCCGGTGACCAGGAGGGTCGTGACGGGCAGGCCACCGACGCTCGCACAAGCGATGGGACGACCCGCCCCTCCGACCTTCTGCAGATGGGCGCGACGTTGACCGGTGGCTCGACGCGGATCGGTGGCGACGATGTGCTCGGGGAACTCTCCGAGCCACGGGAGTCCGAGCATCGCCACAGCCGACTCGTGGGAGATCACGAGGGCGGGGTGGATGCTCGGCGCGACCGCTTCGACCCGTGCACGATGGCGTTCCGCTGCACTCGCTGCTCCGAACGCGTCTCGGTCGACGTACCGGCCGGCCGTGAGGCGGATGAGCGTCCCTCGGCGTGCGGCATCCGCGAGCCGTCGGTGCGCCCTCGGATCGGGATCGCCCGGAGCCGCGCCGAACACCGTGATGTGAGCCATGGCCCCACCGTCACGGCTCCCGCAGGACCCACACGACGACGACCCGCTCCTTGTGAGGAGTCCCCCGCTCCCCCACCCCCTGTGGAGGAACAGCAAAACACCGGTGTTCGCGCTCTGCACCGCGTTGTGCGGGTGTTCAGAGCGCGAACACCGGTGTTTTGCGGACCGGCGCCCTACGACACCAAGGGGCGGACCGAACTCGCCAGGGCGTCGACGAGCCGCTGCGCCTCGGCGGGGGTGCCCGCGACGGTGTCGATGTAGACCTTCACCTTGGGCTCGGTCCCGCTCGGGCGGACGATCACCCGGGCGTCGCCGGACAGGTCGTAGCGCAGGATGTCCGAGGGCGGGAAGCCCGCCACCCCGTCGGCGTAGTCCGTCACCGTGTGCACGTCGAGGCCGCCGAGCGTCGTCGGCGGCGTGGACCGGAGCGACGCCATGATCCCGCCGATGCGCGACAGGTCGTCGACGCGCGTCGCCACCTGTCCCGACGCGAACGCCCCGAACTCGGCGGCGAACGCCTCGAGGTGGTCGGCGATGGTCGAGCCCGACGCGGCGAGCTCGTCGGCGAGGGACAGCAGCTCCAGTGCCGCCGAGATGCCGTCCTTGTCGCGCACGACCGACGGGTCGACCAGGTAACCCAGGGCCTCTTCGTAGCCGAACAGCAGCTCGGGCACCCGTGAGACCCACTTGAAGCCGGTCAGGGTGTCGCGGTACTCCAGCCCGTGTCGCGCAGCCACCCGGGCCAACGCCGGCGACGAGACGATCGACGCGGCGAGCGTGCCGGTCGCACCGGACTCCGATGCCCGTGCGGCAGCCCGCCACCCGAGCAGCCAGCCGACCTCGTTGCCCGACAGCCGACGGTAGGACGGCGCACCGGCGTCCGAGTCCGTGGGGATCGCGAGCGCGAGCCGGTCGGCGTCGGGGTCGTTCGCGATCACCAGATCCGCGCCGACGGCGAGACCGCGGGCGATCGCCAGGTCCATCGCACCCGGCTCCTCGGGGTTCGGGAACGACACCGTCGGGAACGCACCATCGGGATCGATCTGCTCCGGCACGACCGCCGGCTCGGCGAACCCGGCCGCCGCGAACACCGCGCGAGCGGTCTCCCACCCGACGCCGTGCATGGCCGTGTAGACGACCTTCGGCTGCTCGTCGACTCCGAGTGCGGGAGCGGGCACGATCGCTGCCGTGGCGGCCACGTAGGCGTCGACCAGGGCCGACGACGCAACGGTGTAGTCCGTGTCGCGCGGCAGGTCCGTCACGGATCCCGCGGCGACCGCGTCGATGGCGTCCGCGATCTCGCCGTCGACGGGCGGCACGATCTGCGAGCCGTCGTCGTCCTGACCGAGGTAGACCTTGTACCCGTTGTCCCGCGGCGGGTTGTGGCTCGCCGTGACCATGACGCCCGCGCCGACGTCGAGGTGCCGGACGGCGAACGCGAGCACCGGCGTCGGCAGGGCCGACGGCAGCAGGGTGACCTCGAGCCCGAGGCCGCGCATGACCTCGGCCGAGTCGCGTGCGAAGACGTCCGAGTTCACCCGGCCGTCGTACCCGATCACGACGCTGCGCGAGCGACCGGTGTCGATGAGGAACCGGGCGAGCCCCGCAGCGGCCTGGGTCACGACGACCCGGTTCATCCGCAGCGGGCCCCAGCCGAGCTCCGCGCGGAGTCCGGCGGTGCCGAACTGCAGGCGGCCGTCGAACCGCTCGGCGAGCGCCCGGACAGCGGGCCCGTCGCCGTCGGCCGCCGCATCGATCGCCGCGGCCAGCTCGTCGCGGGTCTCGGGGTCCGGGTCCTGCGCCAGCCACGCCCGCGCGGTGCCCAGTACCTGGTCGAGGTCGAGCTTCACGACGCCGACTGCCCGAGTGCGGCGACCACGCGTGCGAGCAGGTCCGCGATCACCGGCTCGGCCTGCTTGCCGGCCTCGAGGACCTCGGTGTGCGACAACGGGGTCTTCTGGATGCCCGCGGCGAGGTTCGTGATGAGCGAGAACCCGAGGACCTCCATGCCGGCCTGACGGGCCGCGATGGCCTCGAGCGCCGTGGACATGCCGACGATGTGCCCGCCGATGGTCTTCGCCATCTGGACCTCGGCCGGGGTCTCGTAGTGCGGGCCACGGAACTGCGTGTACACGCCCTCGTCGAGGGACGCGTCGACGGACCTCGCGACCGAGCGCAGCCGCGCCGAGTACAGGTCGGTGAGGTCGATGAACGTCGCACCCTCGAGCGGGCTGTCCGCGGTCAGGTTGATGTGGTCGCTGATGAGCACCGGCGTGCCCGGGGTCCAGTGCTCCTTGATGCCGCCGGCGCCGTTGGTCAGCACCATGATCGAGGCACCGGTCGCCGCGGCCGTGCGGACGCTGTGCACGACCCGACGGACCCCGTGGCCCTCGTAGTAGTGGGTGCGGGCACCGATGACGAGCGCGTGGCGGCCGTCGGCGAGGCGGATCGACCGGATCGTGCCGGAGTGTCCGGGGACGGCCGAGGCGCTGAACCCGGGGACCTGCTCGGCCGGGATCTCGGACACGGTCTCACCGATGATGTCGGCGGCCTTGCCCCAGCCCGACCCGAGGGTCAAGGCGATGTCGTGCCGCTCGATGCCGGACTGTTCGGCGATGGCGGCTGCGGCGTCCCGCGCGACCTCGAACGGGTCGGCAGCGGGGTCGTTCAGCGGGTTCTCGGTGCTCATGCCCCAACTCTAAAGGGCGGACTGAGCGCTCAGTGCTCGCCGAGGGCCCGGTCCACCGCCGCCGTGATCTCGCCCTGGTCGAAGTGGTTCGCGATGACGATGACCTCGGCGTAGGTGTTCCCGATCGCCTCCACGAACTCCTGACTCGTCAGGATCACGTTCGCGTCGTCGGAGACGTCCCGCACGGACGCGACGTCGGCCGCGACGACCGTCGCCGACAGTCCGAGGGCGTCGAGCGCCTTCTCGGCGTTCACCTTGAGGATGCCGCTCGACCCGATGCCGGCTCCGCAGATGGTCACGATCTTCACGCGGAGACCCCCATGATCGCGCGGACCTCGTCCGCGGTGGTCGCCGCCGCGATCCGCCCGGTCACGGAGGCGTCGTTGAACAGGTTCGCGATCTCGCCGATCGACTCCAGGTGGGTGCCGACCTCGGCCACCGCGAGCCCGAGCACCACACGGACGGGGTCGTTGTGCGGGTGTCCGAACGCCACCGGCGACGCGAGCGTCACGACCGCGAGTCCGTCCCGCACGACGGCACCACCCGGCCGGGCGTGCGCGAACGCGAGCCCCGGCGAGATGACGATGTACGGCCCGTGCTCCTCGACCATGCCGATCATGGCGTCGGTGTACTCGTCGGTGGTGGCGCCCGAGGCGACGAGCGCACCGCCGACCAGGCGCATCGCGTCACGCCACGCGGGCGCGTCCGCACCGAGGAGGACGGCGGTGTCCGGCAGCGGTGGCAGTCCCATGCGTCAGGCCTCCTGGTACCCGGCCGTGATGGTGGCGATGATCTCCTCGCGGTCCTCGAGCGGCAGGAACGACCCGAGCGCGGCGTTGATCTGGAACGCCGCCAGGTCGTCGAGGTCGTACCCGAACGTGCCGGCGAGCAGCGCGAGCTCCTTCGACAGCGAGGTCCCGCTCATCAGGCGGTTGTCGGTGTTCACCGTGACGCGGAAGCCGAGCTGGTAGAGCACGTCGAACGGGTGGTCGGCGAGGTCGTCGCCCCACGCGGCGATCGCCCCGGTCTGCAGGTTGGACGACGGCGAGACCTCGAGCGGGATCTCGCGGTCACGGACCCACGAGGCGACCTCGCCCAGGGAGGCCAGCGTCGAGCCGTCCCCGGCGTCGGACAGGGCGACGTCCTCGAAGATGCGGACGCCGTGCCCGAGGCGGAGCGCCCGGCCGTCGACGAGGGCGGACCGGATGGAGGCGAGCCCGTCCGCCTCGCCCGCGTGCACGGTGACGGGGAACAGTTCGGACGCCAGGTGGTCGAAGGCGGCGCGGTGGTTCGAGGCGGGGAACCCGGCTTCGGCACCGGCGATGTCGAAACCGACGACCCCGGCGTCACGGTGGCGGACGGCGAGCTCGGCGATCTCGAGCGACCGGTCGGCGTGCCGCATCGCGGTGACGAGCTGGCCGATGCGGATGCGCCCACCGGCGGCGTCGACGGCTTCCTCGATGCCGGCCTGCACGGCCTCGACCGTCTGGTCGAGCGTCAGTCCGCCCTGCAGGTGCTGCTCAGGCGCCCAGCGGACCTCGCCGTAGACGACACCGTCGGCCACGAGGTCCTCGACGAACTCGCGGGCGATCCGGGTGAGCTGCGGTGCGGTCTGCATCACCGACGTGGTGACGTCGAACGTCTTCAGGTACTCGACCAGGGAGCCGGAGTTCGACTGGTCGGCGAACCACTGCCCGAGTTCGGCCGGATCGGTGGTGGGGAGCGTCACACCCGCCGAGGCCGCGAGCTCGATGATGGTCGCGGGACGCAGACCGCCGTCGAGGTGGTCGTGCAGCGAGACCTTCGGCAGGTCGTTGATGACCGCCCCGGCGTCGGGCAGGCGGTAGGTCGGGGCGTCGGCGCTCATGCTCCCAGGCTATCGGTGGTCGCCGCCGCCGCGCAGGCACGTGTGCACAACCCACAACGGAAGACACTGGAGGCTCCCCACAGGTGTGCAGGGAGCCTCCGGTCGGTCGGGTGACCGGGTTCAGGACCCGATGCGCTCGCGCACGATCGGCGCACGTGCCGCGGCAGCAGAGCCGGCCGCGCCGATGGTCCACGCGCCCTCGAGCGACTCCAGCGCGCGCGGGATCCGCGACGCGTCGTCGGAGTGCAGCGTCCAGAGCGGCTGTCCCTCGGTCACGGTGTCCCCCGGCTTGACGTGGAGCTCGATGCCCGCGCCGGCCTGCACCGGGTCCTGCGCGCGGGCACGACCGGCCCCGAGCCGCCAGGCCGAGACACCGAACGGCAGCGCGTCCTGCTGCGTGAGCACCCCCGACGTCCCAGCGGTGACGACGTGCTGTTCGCGGGCCACGGGCAACGCCGCGGACGGGTCGCCGCCCTGCGCCTCGATCATCCGACGCCAGGTGTCCATCGCGCGGCCGTCCGCGAGCGCGGCTGCAGGGTCGGCGTCGGGCAGTCCGGCCAGCGTGAGCATCTCGGTCGCGAGCGCCACGGTCAGCTCGACGACGTCGGCCGGGCCGCCGCCGGCGAGCACCTCGACCGACTCCCGCACCTCGAGCGCGTTGCCGATCGTCAGCCCGAGCGGGACCTCCATGTCGGTCAGCAGCGCCGAGGTCGCGACCCCGGCGTCGTTGCCGAGGTCGACCATGGTCTGCGCGAGCTCCCGGGACGCCTCGTAGGTCGGCATGAACGCCCCGGACCCGAACTTGACGTCGAGCACGAGCGCACCGGTGCCCTCGGCGATCTTCTTCGACATGATGCTCGAGGCGATCAACGGGATGCACTCGACCGTGCCGGTGATGTCGCGGAGCGCGTAGAGCTTCTTGTCGGCGGGTGCGAGACCCGAGCCGGCGGCGCAGATGACCGCGCCGACGTCGGACAGGATCTCCATCATCCGGTCGTTGGACAGCGCAGCCTGCCACCCGGGGATCGACTCGAGCTTGTCGAGCGTCCCGCCGGTGTGGCCGAGACCGCGGCCGGACAGCTGCGGCACGGCGACGCCGAACGACGCCACCAGCGGCGCGAGCGGCAGCGTGATCTTGTCGCCGACGCCGCCCGTGGAGTGCTTGTCGACCGTCGTCTTGCCGAGCGACCCGAACGACATCCGCTCCCCCGACGCGATCATCGCGAGCGTGAGGTCCTTGATCTCGCGCCGCTCCATCCCGTTCAGGAAGATCGCCATCGCCATCGCGGCCATCTGCGGGTCCTCGACGTAGCCGCGGGTGTACGCGTCGACGAGCCAGTCGACCTCGGCGGTGCTCAGGGCCCCGCCGGAGCGCTTCGTGCGGATGAGGTCGACGGTGTCGAACGGCTCGACGGCCATGTCAGTGCTCCTGCTGGTACGTGGCGAGGGTGCGCGGCCCGAAGGCGTCCGGCAGGACCTCGTCGATGGTGCGGATGCCGGAGAGCGTCTCGAGGAGCATGCCCTCGGTCGAGTGCTCGAACAGCAGCTGGCGGCAGCGCCCGCACGGCATCAGGGTCGCCCCGTCACCGTCGACGCACGTGAACGCGACGAGCTTGCCGCCGCCGGTCATGTGCAGCTGCGACACGAGGGAGCACTCTGCGCAGAGCGTCACCCCGTAGCTCGCGTTCTCGATGTTGCAGCCGGAGACGATCCGGCCGTCGTCGGTGAGCGCCGCGGCGCCCACCGGGAACGACGAGTACGGCGCGTAGGCGCGCCGCATCGCGGCCGTGGCGGCGTCCCGCAGGGCGCCCCAGTCCACGTCGTCGACCGGGAGGCCCGTGGCGGCGTCCGTCGGGGCGGTGGCGGTGACCCCCTGGTCACCTGCAGCGTGCGTGTCGGTCATGTGTCGTGCCTCCAGGCCGTCAGCTCTTGATGTACGGCTTGCCGGACGCGGCTGGGCCGCGCGACTGGCCGACCAGGCCGGCCACCGCGAAGATCGTCACCACGTACGGCAGCATCAGCAGGAACTCGCTCGGTACGGGCGAGCCGACCGCGCTGAGCGTGTTCTGCAGGTTCGACGCGAAGCCGAACAGCAGCGCCGCGAGCGTGGCCTTGATCGGGTCCCAGCGGCCGAAGATGACGGCGGCCAGGGCGATGTAGCCCGCGCCCGCCGTCATGTCCTTCGTGAACCCGCCCGTGGCGTCGAGCGTGAAGTACGCGCCGCCGAGGCCCGCGATCGCCCCGGCGAGCGAGACGTTCCAGAACCGGGTGCTCGTGACGTTGATGCCCACCGTGTCGGCGGCCTGCGGGTGCTCGCCGACGGCGCGGAGCCGCAGACCCCAGCGGGTCTTGAACAGGCCGAAGGTGACGACCGCGACGGCGATGTAGGCCAGGTAGACGACGACCGACTGCTCGAAGAAGATCGGTCCGATGATCGGGATCTGGTGGAGCACCGGCACCTCGAACTTCGGGAACCGGATGCCGATGTTGAGCGTCTGCTGGTTCGGCGACAGCACCTGCGAGTACAGGAAGCCGGTCAGGCCCGAGATGAAGGCGTTGATGACGACACCGACGATGACCTGGTCGACCAGGTACTTGATGCTGAACGCCGCGAGGACGAACGACACGAGCACACCCGCGACGAGCGCTCCGACGAGACCGACCCACGGCGACCCGGTGAGCGAGGCGATGAGCGCCGAGGTGAACGCACCGGCGAGGAACTGCCCCTCGATCGCGATGTTCACCACTCCGACACGCTCGGAGATCACGCCGCCGAGTGCACCGAAGACGAGCGGGACCGCGAGGCCGAGCGCACCGAAGAGCATGCCGGGGATGGTGATCGAGTCGCCGGCGACCGCCCACGCCAGGAAGCCGACCACGAAGACGATCGCGAACACCGAGGTCACCCAGAGCGGCACACGACGCGAGGCACGGGTCTCGACGATCGCGTACACCGTAGCGAGCGCGAGCAGCACGGTCACGACGATCCCGGTGGCCGTCGCCGGCAGCGGGACGTTCGGCAGCGCGAAGAAGTCGCCCTTCGAGGCCAGGCGGAGCGTCGCCGTTCCGGGACGGTGTCCGAAGCCGAACAGCACGAGCGCGAGCAGCGTGAACACGCCGTACCCGATCGGGAGTTTCCAGCTGCGGGTCGTCTCGACCGGGCGGTCGTCCAGGGGCATGCGCGGCGCGGCCGCGGTGGGGCTGAGGGTGCTCATGCGGCGACCGCCTTCTTGCTGTTCTTGCTCGTCTTCGTGCGCTTGCGGGCACCCGGCTGCGGGATCCGGAAGATCGCGCGGACGAGCGGCGGCGCCGCGATGAAGAGGACGATGAGTGCCTGGATGACGCCGACGATGTCGATCGGGATGCCGTTGGCGGCCTGCATCGCGTAGCCGCCGTTCTTCAGGACGCCGAACAGGATCGCCGCCCAGAACACGCCCCACGGCTTCGAGCGGCCGAGCAGGGCCACGGTGATGGCGTCGAAGCCGATGCCGGCGTCGATGCCCGAGGTGAAGCCCGTGGTGACCGCGCCCTGCACCTGGTAGGCGCCGGCGATGCCGACCAGGGCACCGGAGATGACCATGACCCAGATGGTCAGCGACGGGACGCTCATGCCGGCCACACGGGCGGCGCGGGGGTTCTCACCGATGGTGCGGAACCGGAAGCCGAGCGACGACTTGTTGACGAGCCACCAGACGACGACGACCGCGATGATCGCGACGATGAACCCGAGGTCCACGCCGTACCGCACGCCGAAGAGCTGCGGCAGGAGCGCGCTGTCCTTCGTGGCGGGTGAGATCGGGTTGCTGCTGCCCGGGGCCTGCAGCAGGCCCGGGGTGCGGAGCAGGTAGCTGACCAGGTAGAGCGCGACGTAGTTGAGCATGATCGTGACGACCACCTCGTTCGCGCCCGTCCGGGCCTTGAGCACCCCGACGATGCCGCCCCAGACCGCGCCGCCGACGATGCCGGCGATGATCGTGAGCGGGATGTGGATCGCGGCGGGTCCGTCGAACGAGAACCCGACCCACCCGGCGGCCGCGGCCCCCATCAGGATCTGACCCTGGCCGCCGATGTTGAACAGCCCGGCGCGGAAGGACAGCGCGATCCCGAGCCCGGCGGCGATGAGCGGCACCGAGTAGTCGACGGAGCGCGTGAGCGGCCCGATCGCCTGCTGGAAGGAGTCCGCACCGAAGTTGAACACCGAGCCCTGGAACAGCGAGGCGTAGGCGCCGCCGACCGCGGTGCCGATCGCCTGGAGCATGTCCGTCGGGCGGGCGAAGAAGTAGCCGGCGGTGGCACGGACGTTCTCGTCGGTCACCGCGATGAGGATGCCGCACGCGACCAGCGCGAGGACGACGGCGAGCACCGTGACGAGCACGGAGCCGTTCAGGATCCCCTGCAGGGCGGCCTGCCAGCGGTCACCACCGGCGCCGTTGCGGCGCTCGGTGTCCGCTGCCGAGTCCGTCATCAGGTGCGGGGTCGACTCGACCTCCTGCAGACGGTCGTCGGTGAGCGGGGCTTCCGCGGTGCCGTGCGCAGCCGGGGTCGGCTGCTGCGTGTTGTCTGGCGGTGGGGTGGTCACGCGGCCAGCTCCGTTCCTTCGGGGATCTCCCCGGCCATCATGAGGCCGAGGACGTCACGGGGGGTGGTCGCGGGGACGATACCGACGATGCCGCCGCGGTACATCACGGCGATCCGGTCGGCCAGGGCCACGACCTCGTCGAGCTCGGTGGAGACGACGATGACCGGCACACCGGTGTCGCGGGTGGCGACGATGCGCTTGTGGACGAACTCGATCGAGCCGACGTCGATGCCGCGGGTGGGCTGCGCGGCGACGAACAGCCGCAGCTCACGGCTCAGTTCGCGCGCCAGGACGATCTTCTGCTGGTTGCCGCCGGACAGCCGACCGGCAGCGGTGGTGCGCCCCGGGGTCCGGATGTCGAACTCCGCGATCTTCTCGTCGGCGAAGGCGTCGCGCTCGGCGGCGCGGATCGTGCCGGCACGGACGAACTCGGCGTGGTCGGCCCGGTCGAGCATCAGGTTCTCGGCGATCGTGAACTCGCCGACCAGGCCGTCCTCCTTGCGGTCCTCGGGGACGAAGCCGACGCCGGCGTCGAGCACCTGCTTGACGCTCCGCCCGGTGAGTTCCTTGCCGTCGAGGGTGATGCGGCCGGCGTGGACGGGCTCGAGACCGATGATCGCCTCGGTGAGCTCGGTCTGCCCGTTGCCCTGCACCCCGGCGATCGCCAGGACCTCGCCCCGGCGCACCGTGAAGGAGACGTCGTCGACGAGCACGATGCCGGACGGGTCGGTCACGGTCAGGTTCTCGACGACCAGGGCGTCGGCGCCACCGGCCGCGGGAGCCTTGTCGACCACGAGCGAGACGGCACGGCCGACCATCAGCGCGGCCAACTCGTTGTTCGTGGCGGTCGGCGACGCCTCGCCGACGACCTTGCCGAGACGGATCACCGTGATGCGGTCGGCGACCTCGCGCACCTCGCGCAGCTTGTGGGTGATGAAGACGATCGCGGTGCCGGCTTCGCGGAGCTGGCGCATGATGCCCATCAGCTCGTCGGTCTCCTGCGGGGTGAGGACGGCCGTCGGCTCGTCGAACACCAGCACGGATGCGTCGCGGGACAGCGCCTTGATGATCTCGACGCGCTGCTGCACGCCGACGGGCAGGTCCTCGACCTTGGCGTCGGGGTCGACGTCGAACCCGAAGCGGTCGGAGATCTCCTGCACGCGCTTGCGGGCACCGGCCAGGTCGAGCCGCCCGCCGAAGGTGGTCTGCTCCTGCCCCAGCATCACGTTCTCGGCGACGGTGAACACCGGCACGAGCATGAAGTGCTGGTGCACCATGCCGATCCCGGCGCGCATGGCGTCACCGGGGCCGTCGAAGTCCTGCACCACGTCGTCGAGCAGGATCTCGCCCTCGTCGGCGTCGTACAGGCCGTACAGGACGTTCATCAGGGTGGACTTGCCGGCGCCGTTCTCACCCAGGAGGCAGTGGACCTCACCCGGCTCGACGGTGAGCGAGATGTGGTCGTTGGCGACCAGGGCGCCGAAACGCTTGGTGATGCCGCGGAGTTCGAGCTTCATGTTCGGGAGTCTATTTCTGTCTCGCGTGCGCCACGCGGGCGCACAAGAACGCGGGCGAGGGAAGATCCCCCGCCCGCGTCCATGGGATTAGGACTGGGTCTTGACCTTGATCGAGCCGTCGATGATGCCGGCCTTCACGTCGTCGAGCTCGCCCTGCAGGCCCTTGTCGACCTTGGACTCGAAGTCGTGGAACGGGGCGATGCCGACGCCCTCGTTCTCGAGGGTGCCCACGTACGGGTCCTTCGAGAACTTGTCGTCAGCCGCCTGCTCGACGACGTCCTTCACGGCCGGGCGCATGCCCTTCTCGACCGAGGTGAAGGCGATGTCCTTGTAGCGGGGGTCGGCCTCGTAGAGGTCGCTGTCCGCACCGATCAGGACGGAACCGTTGTCGGCGTCCTTGATGGCCTCGGCAGCGGACTGGTAGATCGGGCCACCGACGGGGAGGATCACGTCGGCGTCCTGGTCGAGGAGCGTCTGCGCGACCGACTTGGCCTGCGTGCCGGCCTCGAAGCCACCGGTGAAGGAGCCCTTGCCGGTGTCGACGTTCCAGCCGACGACCTTGACGTCCTTGTCCTTCTGCTCGTTGTAGTACTTCACGCCGTCCGCGAAGCCGTCCATGAAGATGGTGACCGTCGGGATCTGCATGCCGCCGAAGGTGCCGACGACGCCGGTCTTCGAGTAGGACGCCGCGGCGTAGCCGGCGAGGAACGCCGCCTGCGAGGTGTCGAACGTGATCGGCTTGACGTTCTTCGCGTCGATCGAGTTGTCGTCGATGATCGCGAAGTCGGTGTCGGGGTTCGCAGCGGCCTGCTTCTTCGTGGCGTCGGCCAGGTTGAAGCCGACGGTCACCACGAGGTTGCAGTTCTGGCCGATGAGCTGCTCGATGTTCGAGTCGTAGACGGTGGCGTCCTTCGACTCGGCCTCCTTGTAGGTGGCACCGAGTTCCTCGGCGGCGTCCTTCATGCCCTCGTAGCCGAGCTGGTTGAACGACTTGTCGTCGAACCCACCGGCGTCGGAGACCATGCAGGGGCGGAAGTCGGTCTTCTTCGCCGAGTCGGTGGTGGACGGCGCCGAGGCGCAGCCGGCCAGGACGGCGACGGTGCCGGCGAGCGCGAGGCCGCTGAGGACGACCTGTCGGGTACGAGATGTCACGGGTTGGTTCCTCCGGGGAGCGTGCCCGGACCACGTGCGTTCCGGGCGATCGTGGCGACAGTACACGACCGTCGGGTCGGTACAGGACCCGTTGCGGGGGTCCTGCGGATCGGTTACGGGATCGCGACCCCGCCGAAACGCGCCCGTAACGCGGGGTCGCGCACAGACCCCCAGTTCGAGGGGTTTGTCGGTGGAGCGCTACAGGACGTCGCCGCGGCCGCTGATCTTCAGCGCATCCACCACGCTCTTCACCCGTTGCGCGTTCGCGCTCGTGGTGACGAGCAGGGCGTCCGGGGTGTCCACGACGACGATGTCCTCGACGCCGATGAGCGAGATGAGTCGCTGGCTGTGCGAGATCACGATGCCGCTCGACGAGTCCGCCAGGATGCGTGCACCGTCCCCCAGCACGGCGAGGTTGTTCGGCCGACCGCCGGACTGCAACTTGGCGAGGGAGGCGAAGTCACCCACGTCGTCCCAGTCGAAGTCACCGGGGACGACCGCCATGCGTCCGGCGGCGGCGGCCGGCTCGGCGACGGTGTAGTCGATCGCGATCTTCTCCAGCATCGGCCAGACGGCATCGACGACGGCGCCGCGGGCCGAGGTGTCCCAGGCGTCGGCGAGCTCGTTGATGCCCGCCAGCAGCTCCGGCTTCGTCCGGCCGATCTCCGCGAGCAGCACGTCGGCGCGCGCGATGAACATGCCGGCGTTCCAGAGGTAGTTGCCCTGCTCGACGTACGAGCGGGCGGTGTCGAGGTCGGGCTTCTCGACGAACGACTTCACCGCGTGTGCGGTCGGGGCGCCCTCGATGTCGAGCGCGACGGTGTCGGCGTTGATGTAGCCGAAGCCGATCGCGGGTTCCGTCGGGGTGATGCCGATGGTGGTGACGTAGCCGGCGCGGGCGACGGCGACGGCCTCGCGCACCGAACGGCGGAAGCCACGGGCGTCCCCGATGACGTGGTCGGCGGCGAACGAGCCGATGACGACGTCGGGCTCGCGGCGCACCAGGATCGCCGCGGCCAGGCCGATGGCGGCCGTGGAGTCCTTCGGCTCGCTCTCGAGCACCACGTTGTGGTCCTCGACGCCGGGCAGCTGCGACTCCACCGCGACCCGGTGCGCACGGCCGGTGACGACCATGATCCGCTGGTCGCCGGCGAGCGGCGCCAGGCGGTCCCAGGTCTGCCGCAGCAGCGAGGTACCGGAGCCCGTCAGGTCGTGCAGGAACTTGGGTGCGTCCGCACGCGACAACGGCCACAGGCGCGATCCGATGCCCCCTGCGGGGATGATCGCGTAGAAGTCTTCGAGAGCGTCAGCCACGCGCTCACCGTACCGGTCCCGCCGGGCGGATCCTGGGTGGTCTCCGCACGATTCCCGCATGCGGGCTCCCGCAGCGTCGGCCGCCGCGTTGTTCACCCGGCGCGCGCGTCCCGTTCACGTCGTCGGCCCCGCCGGGTCACGTCCCGCCCGGAGCATGGGCAGCACCATGAGCGCACGCAGCGTGGAGCGCGGCACGTCCCCCCGGACCGTCGCCGTCGTGACCGAGAGCTTCCTGCCCACCCTCAACGGCGTGACCACCAGTGTCCTGGCGGTCCTCGACCACCTGGAACGACGGGGCCACCGCGCGGTCGTGATCGCACCGGACACCCCCGGGCTCGCCCAGTTCCGGTCGCGCAGCGCCGTGGAGCGCTACCGCTCCTTCGACGTCCACCGCATCCCCGCCGTCGCCTACCGCCAGTTCCCGGTGGCACTCCCCCACCCGGTGCTCGACACGATCCTCGCCGCCTCCGGCGCCGACGTGCTCCACGCCGCCAGTCCGTTCCTGTTGGGTGGACGCGCGATCACGGCAGCCGGGAGGCTCGGCATCCCCTCCGTCGCCGTCTTCCAGACCGACGTGGCCGGGTTCGCCCGCCGCAACGGCCTGACCGCGACCGTCCCGTTGGTGCGGAAGATCCTCGGACGCATCCACGCCGGGGCCTCGCTGACGCTCGCCCCGTCGAGCGCGACGGCCGCGATGCTCGCCGAGGAGGGCGTGCCCCGCGTCGCCCGCTGGGGTCGCGGCGTCGACACCGAGCTGTTCCACCCCGCGCGCCGGTCGACCGGGCACGTGCGGACGCTCCGCCGCCGCCTGGCCCCGAACGGCGAGACCATCGTCGGCTACGTCGGCCGACTCGCCCCGGAGAAGGAGGTCGAGCGGCTCGCCGAACTCGGCGGCGTCCCCGGCATCCGGGTCGTCGTGGCCGGAGGAGGTCCGTCGCGGGCGATGCTCGAACGTCGGCTCCGGCACCTCGACGTCACCTTCACCGGCCCCCTGCGCGGCGACGCCCTCGCCGACGCGTACGCAGCGCTCGACCTGTTCGTGCACACCGGCCCGGCCGAGACCTTCGGGCAGACCCTGCAGGAGGCCCACGCCTCCGGCCTGCCCGTGATCGCACCGGCGTCCGGCGGCCCGCTCGACCTGGTCGCCCCGGGGCTCGACGGCGAGCTCTACGACGCCGGTGCTCCGCAGGCCCTGCGGCACGCGGTCCTGCGGCTGCACCACGACCGCGCGTTGGCGGAGCGGATGGGTTCCGCCGGACGGCTCCGGGTCGAGGGAACCACCTGGGAAGCCGTCGGCGACCAGCTCCTCGACCACCACGACACGGCCCGCACCATCGGCGCGCCGCCCGTCGGACGGGGCCTCCGGGCCGGTCGGGACGAGAAGGTCAGCGCCCGCGCATAGGATGGGTCGTGTTCCACACGAACACGAACGGCAAGGGCTCGCCGATCGGGCGAGCCCGTCCTATGGAAGGACGAGCTCATGGCTGAGCACACCGGCGGGGGTACGGCAACCGCGGTGCCCGACGTCTCGATCGAAGCCCCTCGGGCTTCTCGGACGCCACAGGGCACGCTCTACCGCGGTTCGATCGGGATGTGGTCGTGGGTCCTCCACCGCATCACGGGCGTGGCGATCTACTTCTTCCTGCTCGTGCACATCCTCGACACGGCGCTCGTGCGGCTCTCCCCAGAGGCGTACAACGCGGTCATCGGCACGTACAAGACCCCGATCATGAACCTCGGCGAGATCGCGCTCGTCATGGCCATCGTGTTCCACGCCTTCAACGGCCTGCGGATCATCCTGATCGACTTCTGGTCGAAGGGCCCGAAGTACCAGCGGGCCATGTTCTGGATCGTCATGGTCCTGTGGGCGGTGGCGATCGCGGGCTTCCTGCCCCGCCAGCTCATGAACCTCGTCGCGGACTTCAACTGAGGGGCACGGACATGACCACGCAGATCGTCGAACCTCCCCGCTCGGCCGCAGCCGCCCGCAGCACCACCAACTGGGAGAAGTGGGGCTGGATCTACATGCGCGCCTCGGGCGTGCTGCTCGTCGTGCTGATCTTCGGCCACCTCTTCGTCAACATGGTGGCTGGCGAGGGCGTCAAGCAGATCGACTTCGCCTTCGTCGCCGGCAAGTGGGCCAATCCCTTCTGGCAGGTCTGGGACTCGCTCATGCTGGTCCTCGCCCTCATCCACGGCTCGAACGGCATGCGCACGATCGTCAACGACTACGTGTCGAAGCCCGGCATCCGCAAGACGCTGCTCGTCGCGATCCTGGCCGCCTGCGTCGTGCTGATCGTCCTCGGGCTCCTCGTCTGCTGGACCTTCGACCCGTGCCCCGCCGGCGCGGCTGCCGCCGACCTGCCGTCCTTCTGCCCGGCGCAGTAGCACCACCACCGCCACTGCCCGCGTTCCCACCGTCTACGGAAAGACCCCTGTGACCGAGACCACCGTCCACCACCACCAGTTCGACATCGTCATCATCGGCGCCGGAGGCGCGGGCATGCGAGCCGCGATCGAGGCCGGCCCGAAGGCGAAGACGGCCGTCATCTCGAAGCTCTACCCCACCCGGTCGCACACCGGTGCGGCGCAGGGCGGGATGGCCGCGGCCCTCGCGAACGTCGAAGAGGACTCGTGGGAGTGGCACACCTTCGACACGATCAAGGGCGGCGACTACCTGGTCGACCAGGACGCCGCCGAGATCCTCGCGAGGGAGGCGATCGACGCCGTCATCGACCTCGAGAACATGGGCCTGCCGTTCAACCGCACGCCCGAGGGCAAGATCGACCAGCGCCGTTTCGGTGGGCACACCCGCGACCACGGCAAGTCCCCGGTCCGCCGCGCCTGCTACGCCGCCGACCGCACCGGGCACATGATCCTGCAGACGCTGTTCCAGAACTGCGTGAAGCTCGGCGTCGAGTTCTACAACGAGTTCTACGCACTCGACCTCATCATGGTCGACGTCGTCGGTGACGACGGCGTCACCCGCCAGCAGCCGGCCGGCGTCGTCGCGTTCGAGCTCGCGACCGGTGAGCTGCACGTCTTCCACGCCAAGGCGATGATCTTCGCGACCGGCGGCTTCGGCAAGATGTACAAGACCACCTCGAACGCGCACACCCTGACCGGCGACGGCGTGGGCATCGTCTGGCGCAAGGGCCTGCCGCTCGAGGACATGGAGTTCTTCCAGTTCCACCCGACCGGGCTCGCCGGGCTCGGCATCCTGCTGACCGAGGGCGCCCGCGGCGAGGGCGCGATCCTCCGGAACGCCTCGGGCGAGCGCTTCATGGAGCGGTACGCCCCCACCATCAAGGACCTCGCTCCGCGTGACATCGTCGCGCGCTGCATGGTGCAGGAAGTGGCCGAGGGCCGGGGTGCCGGACCGAACAAGGACTACGTGCTGCTCGACTGCACGCACCTGGGGGCCGAGGTCCTCGAGACCAAGCTCCCGGACATCACGGAGTTCGCCCGCACGTACCTGGGCGTCGACCCCGTGGTCGAGCCGGTGCCCGTGATGCCGACCGCGCACTACGCGATGGGTGGCATCCCGACCAACACCGACGCCGAGGTGCTGTACGACAACACCACCGTCGTCCCCGGCCTCTACGCCGCCGGCGAGTGCGCCTGCGTCTCCGTGCACGGGTCGAACCGCCTCGGCACGAACTCGCTGCTCGACATCAACGTCTTCGGCAAGCGCTCGGGCAACAACGCCGCCGAGTGGGTCAAGACCGCCGAGTTCCTCCCCCTGCCGGAAGACCCGGCTGCCGGCGTCCGCACCATGCTCGACCAGCTCCGTGCTTCCACCGGCACCGAGCGCGTCTCCGCGCTCCGCAAGGAACTGCAGGAGGAGATGGACAAGAACGCGCAGGTGTTCCGCACCGACGAGTCGCTCGCCCGTGTGACCGAGACCCTGCACACGCTCCGCAACCGCTTCATGCAGGTCTCCGTGCAGGACAAGGGCAAGCGGTTCAACACCGACCTGCTCGAGGCCGTCGAGCTCGGGTTCCTGCTCGACCTGGCCGAGGTCGTCGTGTACTCCGCACGCAACCGCAAGGAGAGCCGCGGCGGCCACATGCGCGACGACTACCCGAAGCGCGACGACGAGAACTACATGCAGCACACCATGGCGTACCTGACGGGCGACCCGCACTCGTCCCTCGCCGACGACCACATCACGCTCGACTGGAAGCCCGTCGTCATCACGCGGTACCAGCCGATGGAGAGGAAGTACTGAGATGACCGACACCCTGGTCTCCGAAGCGCCCCGCACCGACACCGTGCAGGACGCCCCTCCCGGATCCTTCTCCGTCACGGTCATCGTCCGTCGCTTCGACCCCGACGTCGACGACGAGCCGCGCTGGCAGGACTTCGACGTCATGATGCTGCCGACCGACCGCATCCTCGACGCCCTGCACAAGATCAAGTGGGAGCAGGACGGGTCCCTGACCTTCCGCCGATCCTGCGCACACGGCGTCTGCGGTTCCGACGCCATGCGGATCAACGGTCGCAACCGACTGGCGTGCAAGACCCTGATCAAGGACCTCGACGTCTCGAAGCCGATCTACGTCGAGGCGATCAAGGGTCTGCCGCTCGAGAAGGACCTCGTCGTCGACATGGAGCCCTTCTTCCAGAGCTACCGCGAGGTCCAGCCGTTCCTGCAGTCGTCCTCAGCCCCGACGCCCGGCAAGGAGCGTGTGCAGTCCGTCGCCGACCGCGCCCGCTTCGACGACACCACGAAGTGCATCCTCTGCGCCGCGTGCACGTCGTCCTGCCCGGTGTTCTGGACCGACGGGCAGTACTTCGGTCCCGCCGCGATCGTGAACGCCCACCGCTTCATCTTCGACTCCCGCGATGACGCCGCGGACGTCCGCCTCGACATCCTCAACGACAAGGAAGGCGTCTGGCGCTGCCGCACGACCTTCAACTGCACCGACGCGTGCCCGCGCGGCATCCAGGTCACGAAGGCGATCTCCGAGGTCAAGCAGGCGATCATGCGGGGCCGGGCGTAGTCCCGGCTCCGTCCGAGGCCCAGCACCACGCCGACCGATAGGCTCCCGACCATGACGTTCGCGGACACCCGCCCCATCCTCGACCAGCTCGGCTACACGACCCGGTACGTGCAGCTCCCCGGCGAGACCCTGCACGAACCGCCGGTCGAGGGAGCGCTCCGCGTCGTCCAGACCGACGCCTCCGGCTACGCACTCGAGGTCGTCGACTACGGCACGGCTCGTCGTCTCGCGCAGGCCACGGGTGAGGACGACGCGGTCGAGATGCTGCGCCGGTTCCTGAACCGTCCGTTCCCGGAACCGCGTGACATCCCCCGCCACGAGCTCGACGGGCTCCGCGACCGCGCAGCGTCGACCTACCCGCAGCTCGCGCAGCAGGTCGCGCAGGCCGGCGAGCAGGGGCTGACCATCCAGATCCCGGCCGGTGTGCCCGTCGACCGCATCGGTGGCCCGGACGGCTACCTGCTGCACCCGCTCGATACCCCGCTGCCCAGCCGGTCGCTGCCCCCGCACGTGGCGGCGTCGCCGGAGACCCACCGGTACGTCGTCGACCGGCCGTTCCTGGTGAACGTCCGCTTCGTCCAGCCGTGGTTCGAGCAGCCGGGCGGCGCGCTGCGCTTCCAGATCGCCGACCCTTCGGCCACCGTTCGGGACCTGGTCGTCGACGGTGCGCTCGTCCGTCTCCGGGCGGTCTGAGCTCCGCCGACACACGAACAGCCCGCCCCGCGCTCGATGCGCGGGGCGGGCTGTTCTGGTTCGTGGAGCTAGCGCAGGTCGGGACGGTCGTACTGCGCACCGGCAGTGTTCGACGGCAGGCAGCCGAACACGATCGCAGCTGCGCTGACGAAGAGCGCGATCAACCAGAACGGGCCTGCAAGGTTCGCGTCGTGCACGCGACGCCAACCGAGGGCGATACCCGGCACGATCGTGGCGAGCCACCAGATGAAGTAGAGCGCGAGCAGGACGAAGGCGAACGGCGACGGCGCGCTGCTCCCCGTGGGGTTGCCGTACTCGTCGACGGCGCCACTCGTCCCGACCGTCGCGAAGAGGACGGCGTAGAACCCGCCGAACAGCACGATCGTCACGATGGCGTTGGCGAGCACGAAGTACCAGAACTCGCTCCGGCTGGCGCGGCCGTCGAACCGGGCGTACTTCTTGAAGAACCGGGTGAACGCGTCGAGGAACCCGATGCCGTACCACGGTGCCCAGATCGGCGGGACACCGTCGGGCCCGAGCGGGACCGGCTGCGCGAACTGCGGGTACGGGTCAGCGTACGGCTGCGCGTACGGCTGCTGGTGCGGCTGCTGTCCGTAGCCCGGCTGCTGCCCGTACTGACGCTGCTGCCCGTACTGAGGCTGCTGCCCGTAACCGGGCTGCTGCCCGTATCCCGGCTGCTGCCCGGAGCCCGGCTGCCCCTGCTGCTGATCGCCCGCGGGCTGGCCCCACTGGGGCGTCCCGTCGTTGCTCATCGGCTCGAGTCGGGGCGGTCGTACCGCGCACCCTGCGGGTTCGAGGGCAGCAGGCCGAAGACGATGCCGACGATGCCGACGAAGAGCGCGATGATCCACAGCGCACCAGGGAGGTTCGCGTCGTGCAGGCGACGCCATCCGAGGGCGAGCGTCGGGACGATGATCGCGAGGCCCCAGAGCAGGAACAGGATGCCCGAGATGACGAAGAGTGCCGACGGGTCGGTGACGGTCGACTGGACGCTGGTGGACGTCGCGGTCGACGTGGACACGGTCGAGCGCTCTGAGGTGCCGATACCGATGCCGTACAGGATGCTGAGCACGACGAACACGATCCCGTTCGCCAGGTACCACCACCAGAACTCGCTCCGGCTGGCACGACCGCTGAACGTCGCGTACTTCTTGAAGAAGCGACCGACGGCCTTGCCGAACGATATCCCGTACCACGGCGCCCAGAGCGGCGGTTCGCCGTCGGGCCCGGTCGGCGGCTGCTGGCCGTACTGCGGTACGCCGCCGTACTGCGGTGCGCCGCCGAACTGGGCGTTCGGCTGGTTGTTCGGATCCTGCGGGTACTGGTCGCTCACGTGGTCCCCCTCGAGTGGTGTCCGGCGTTTTCGTCCGAGTCAACCAGAACTCCTGAGGGGCCGTCAGAACCGGGTCCGCGCGTCAGCCCTGCAGCGGGCGGTCGTACTGCTGCCCCTGAGGGTTCGAGGACATCAGCCCGATGATCAGCGAGAACAGGATGCCGATCGGCGGGACGATGAACAGCAGGGCGAGCAGGCCACTGCGGTTCACGTCGTGCAGCCGCCGAACCGTCAACGCGATGAACCCGAGGGCACAGGCGAGACTCCACAAGCTGCCGAGGCCGTCCGAACCGTCGTCGACGAACGGCAGCACGTCGAACCCGCTGCCGATGATGCCGGCGACCGCCGAGCCGATGAGGTACCAGAGCGCCCAGAACCAGTACTCCGACTGGCTGGCCCGACCGTCGAACCGCACGTACTTCTTCCAGAACCGCAGGAACGCTTGGGGGAAGGGGATGCCGTACCAGGGCGCCCAGAGCGGCGGCTCGGACCTCCCACCACTCGGCTGCCCCGGACCGGGCCGCGCCGACTGCCCGTACTGCGCCGGAGGCTGCTGGCCCCACGGCTGCTGTCCGTACGGGCCCGGCTGCTGCCCGTACGGGTCGCGGGACGGGTACTGGTCGCTCATCGGTGCGTTCCTTCCGGCGGGGGCTGTCGGTCCACACAGAGTGTGGCACTCCCCCGAGCCGGCGAGCGTCATCCGTGCGGACGACTCCTGTCCCGACCGTGCACCTGATCCGACCGTGCGGTCAGGGCAGGAGCGCGAGCTTGCCCCCGGGGTGCCCGGACTCCAGCAGCTCCGACGCCGCCTTCGCCTCCGCCAGCGGGAACGTCCGCGCCACCGGGACCTCGAGGTGCCCGGCACCCGCGAGGTCGATGAGCCGCTGCCGCACGGAGTCACGGAACGCCTTGCTCTCCGGTTGTGCGCCGCCGATCGCCCGGATGCCGTCGGACTCCGCCCGGACGGGCGCTGCGATGGTCACGATGCGCGAGCGGTCTGCGACGAGCGCGAGGGAGACGTCCACCGCCTCGTCGGTGCCGACGCAGTCGAGCGCCACGTCGACGCCGTCGCCCGTGCCGTCCGCGACCAACGCTCGGACCCGCTCCTCGAGCCCGTCCCCGTAGGCGATCCACTCTCCGCCGAAATCCGCGACCACGTCGGCGTTCCGTTCGGACGCGGTCCCGATCACCCGGGCGCCGAGCAGGCGGAGCTGCTGGAGCAGGCTGATCCCCACGGCTCCGGCGGCGCCGTGCACGAGGACGGTGTCGTTCCCGGAGGCCCGGGTCACCCGGAGCATGTCGGCCGCGGTGGTCCCGGCGAGGAGGAGGTTCGCGGCCTCGGGGAAGCCGAGCGAGGCGGGCTTCGCGAACACGTCGCGCGCAGGCACCGTCAGTTCCTCGGCCCACCCGCCCTGGACGCGGAACGCGAGGACATCGTCACCGACGGCTCCCCCTCCGGACGCGATCTCGGTGTCGGGCCCGATCGCGCTGATGGTGCCGGCGACCTCGTAGCCGACGGCGATCGGCAGGTCGGACGGGTCACCCTGGCGGGTGTGCTTCGTGTCGGCGGGGTTCATGCCGGCAGCGCGGACGCGGATGGTGACCTCGCCGGGGCCGGGCGCGGGAACCTCTGCATCGGTGTACTCGAGGACCTCGCTGCCGCCGAACCGCGGTGCCACCCAGTGCTTCGTCATGCACCGGACGGTACGCGCTGCCTCCCGCAGGCTCTCGGGGTAGGCCCCTCCGCGGCACCGCGGAGGAATTCGTCGCGACCCCGTGACGGACTGGAGGCCCGTCACCAGCTGGTGACGGGCCTCCAGTCGGGG